>JBIIFF010000083.1:0-4979 GCA_044237445.1 Microbacteriaceae bacterium
CGACGAAGAGCCGCAAATGCGCCGGCGGCAACCGACTCGTTATCCAGTGGAACGGCACTCCCGAGCGCACGTTCGCCCGCAGTCGAAATGGACCTGGCGACCGGCTCAGAGATTTGAATCCACACGGGGATTGTCGCCCGCGCCCACTCGGCGCGCGTCATGGTCATCGGGGTGGCTGTCAGCGGCGAAATCGCGGTGGTTTCGTCGAGCCACAGCGTTGCTAGTTTGAGGGCATTGTCGGCGGCACTGATAATCGCGGCGTCGACGGGAACCGCATTCTGGTTAGCCACCGCGGTTGCCGAGTCGCGGACCATCTTCTCGGTGATTCCTTCGTTCCCCGCGGAGAGCGCATCGTGCAGTTGTTCCAACATTTTCTCGATTGTCGCCGAGTCACCGGGGAGTCCCGCAGCCTTCGCAAGTTCGGTGATGTCGAAGTGCTCACCGCTTTCCAGAAATTTACGCAACATTTCCTGGAACTCGTCGGAATTGTCTCCCACCATGAGACAACCGTACCTTCTCGAATCGTGACATAGTGTGGAATACGTGAGCGATGAACTGTCCGAAACCGCCCCCCGTCCTGCGCGAATGAGTCGCCGTGGCTGGGGTGGGATGCTGTTGGGTGTTGCGGTGTTGGGGACGTTCGGTCTGTCGTTTGTTCCCGCCCCCTATGTGATCGAAACTCCCGGTCCCGTTTACAACACCCTTGGTTCGGTGGAAGACGAGGACGGTGAGTCGACGCCGCTGATTTCCGTCACGGGCACTCCGACCTACCCGACCGAGGGGGAGTTGTCGATGCTGACGGTGTACGTCACGGGCACCCCGGATTCACACCCGTCCTGGCTTGAGGTCGCGACCGCCTGGTTCCGACCCGACTATTCGGTAATGCCGATGGAACTCTTGTACCCGGTGGGCACCACGCGAACGGATTCGCTCAACGCCGCGCGGATTCAGATGGAGAATTCGCAGCAGGAGGCAATCGCCGCGGCCCTGACCAACCAAGGGATTCCGTTCGAATCCGAAATCGTGGTCGCCGAAGCCTCGGAGGGTTTCCCCGCGGCGGGCCTCGTCGAGCCGGGCGATATCGTGCGCAGTGCGGACGGAGTGGCAATCGACAGTGTCTCGACACTCCGCGCCGTCATCAAAGAAGCGGGCGTCGGGAATTCCGTTGAGCTCGTCGTGGATCGAAGCGGGGAAGAGGTCACACTTACCGTCGGTGTCGTCGCCTCACCGGATGACAATGAAACCCCGGTTATCGGGATCTTGTGCGGTGGCGAATACGTTTTCCCGTTCGCCGTCGACATCTCGCTAGCCGACGTGGGCGGGTCAAGCGCCGGCATGATGTTCGCTCTCGCCATCATTGACACCATCACACCCGGGTCTCTCAACGGCGGCAGCAATGTGGCGGGAACCGGAGAAATCACCCCCGATGGTCGGGTCGGACCGATCGGTGGCATCGTCCAGAAAGCTTTTGGAGCACGTGACTCGGGTGCCGAGTGGCTTCTCGTTCCCGCCGATAATTGTGCGGAACTCGCGGGGCGTGTTCCGGACGGGTTGCGCGACATCTCGGTCGGGACATTGGACGATTCGATGGCAGCGCTCGCGGCCATCTCATCGGGTGTCGGTGTCGATGATTTGCCTCGATGCACCTCTGGGTGAACTCCGAAAACTCACGGGTAAACTGAAAACGTCAAAGGAGATTCAATCGTGTCCATCCCCTCGTCGCTCCGTCAAGGCTCACCGCTGATTGTCACTATCGGTGTGGTTCTGGCGCTCATCGCAGCTTTTGTCACATTCGCCGGAGTGTGGGTCGACGTCCTCTGGTTTGACCAGACCGGATACACGTCGGTCCTGTTCACTCAGTGGATCGCCCTCGTTGTCGTGGGCGTTGCGGCGTTCTTCCTGGTCGCGATTCCGCTGTGGTTGAGCCTCAACATTGCGTATCGCACGAGACCCCTCACGGTCCGGCTTTCGGAAGGCGCCGAACGTTATCGCGCCGCCATCGAGCCCACGCGGAAACTCATCATGCACCTCGGTCCCGTCGTCGTCGGTGTGCTCGCCGCCGTCGGAGCATCGAGCAGTTGGCCGATCGTGTCCCAGTGGCTCAACAAAACCCCGTTCGGCCAGACCGACCCTCAGTTCGGTCTCGACGTGTCCTTCTATGTCTATGACCTGCCGATGTACCAGTTCGTTCTCTCGCAAGTCGAAGGCGCGCTGTTGGTGTCGATTCTCGCGGGCGCGGTGGCCGGATTCCTTTACGGTGGCGTCCGCATTTCGACGAACCGTGAAGTGATCGTGTCAAAACCGTTCCGCGTCCAGGTCGCCATTCTCGGCGGACTCTATGTCCTGGTGCAGGGTGCGAACCTCTGGCTCAACCAATACGTCACGCTTGTCTCTCCCTCCGAAGGATTCCTCGACGCGGGAGCCGGTTTCACCGAGGCAACCGCGACGATTCCCGGCCACCAGATTCTCGCGGGTATCGCGGTTCTTGTCGCCGTGTTCTTTTTGGTCACGGCAATCATCGGGCGTTGGCGCCTGCCGATTGTCGGTGGCGCGATGCTCATCATCGCCTCTATCGTCGTGGGTGGCGTCTACCCGTGGATTGTGCAGCGATTCCAGGTCGATCCCAGTGCGCGAACGCTCGAAGCCCCTTACATTCAGCGCAACATCGACGGCACCCGTGCCGCGTTCGGCTTGGACAAGGTCACCGAAGTCCTCTACGACGCCACGACGTCCGCGGAGCCCGGCGCCCTGCGCGAGGACGCCGAAACCACGGCCAAAATTCGCATCATCGACCCGGGCCTCGTGTCGGATGCTTTTGCCCAACTCGAACAATTCCGCCAGTACTACAAGTTCCCCGAGCACCTGGATGTCGACCGGTACACGATAGACGGTGTCACCCAGGACACGGTCCTCGCGCTTCGTGAACTCGACCTGAGCGGTCAGTCGGCGACGACCTGGTACAACGACCACGTGGTGTTCACCCACGGATATGGAATCGTGGCGGCGTTCGGCAACGAACGCAACGACGATGGCCAGCCCACCTTCCTCGAATCGGGTATTCCCGTCACCGGAGCGCTCGGAACGTACGAACCGCGAATCTACTTTGGCGAGTCGTCTCCGCCCTATTCGGTAGTCGGAGCCACGGGCCCTGACGGTCCGCTCGAACTCGACTATCCGTCGGCGTCGTCCGAATCCGAGGCGGGGAACGCGAAGTACACCTTCGAGGGTGACGGAGGGCCGAAGCTCGACAGTCTCTTCAACAAACTCGTCTACGCGATGCACTTCCAGTCCGAGCAATTGTTGCTGTCGGACGCGATTTCCGACGATTCGCAGATTCTGTATGACCGAAACCCACTGGTTCGCGTCAACAAGGTCGCGCCCTACCTGACTCTGGACAACGACCCTTACCCCGCCGTGGTTGATGGTCGCATCGTCTGGATCATCGACGGATACACGACGAGCGCCAACTACCCCTATGCGTCGCCGGTGGACATTTCGAGCGCGATTCTGGACACCTACACCCTGGGATCAACGGTCCCGAGCGGTGTCGCGAACTACATGCGCAACTCGGTCAAGGCGACGGTTGATGCCTATGACGGTTCGGTGACCCTCTATCGCTGGGACGAGACGGATCCGGTGTTGGCCACGTGGGCGAACATCTTCCCCGAAACGCTCAAGCCGTCGTCCGAAATGAGCGCAGACCTGCTCGCCCACATTCGCTACCCGTCGGACCTGTTCAAGGTCCAACGGCAGGTGCTGGGTTCGTATCACGTGACCGACCCTGGGACGTTCTACTCGGCCGAGGACACCTGGGTTACCCCGAACGATCCGGTGTCGGCACCCGAAAGCCCCACGCTACAGCCGCCGTATTACTTGACGATGCAGATGCCCGGTGCGACGAAGCCATCGTTCTCGTTGTATTCGACCTTCATTCCCCAAGCAACGGGCGAGAACTCGCGTAACGTCCTGTACGGCTACCTGTCGGCGAATTCCGATCCAGGGCCCGATTACGGGAAGTTGACGTTGCTCACGCTTCCGAAGCAAACGACGATTCCTGGACCGGGGCAGGTCCAAGCACAGTTCGACTCGGACGCAACGGTCAGCCAGCAGCTGAACCTGTTGCGTCAGGGACAAACCGAGGTCATCCCCGGTAACCTCTTGACCCTGCCCGTTGGCGGAGGACTGCTCTACGTCCAACCGGTGTACGTGCGGTCGACGGGTGAAACGTCCTACCCACTGTTGCGCAAGATTCTGGTGTCCTTCGGCGACTCGATTGCGTTCGAAGACACCTT
The DNA here is from genome assembly GCA_044237445.1 of Microbacteriaceae bacterium. Lineage (GTDB taxonomy): Bacteria > Actinomycetota > Actinomycetes > Actinomycetales > Microbacteriaceae > MWH-TA3. The sequence goes on from JBIIFF010000083.1 coordinate 4,293, forward strand.
GCCCGCGGCGCTCGACACCCTGTTCGGCGGGAATGCCGGAGTGGATCCCAACCTTCCGGTCGATCCCGACGCTCCGGTCGATCCCGACGCTCCGACCGAGCCGGGGGGGTCGAATGGAAACCTTTCGCCACAACTTGTTTCGGCACTCGAAGATGCGCGCCAGGCACTGCTCGACCGAGCAGCCGCCTACCAGGCGAATGACCTCGTGGCCGCTGCGGAAGCGGACAAGAGGTTGCAGGCTGCTCTGCAGCGGGCCTACGAACTGTCGCGCTAGCGCGATTTCGCGGGGGAATTGCTCCGTGATAGACTCGACCCTTGTGACGCGGGGTGGAGCAGTTCGGTAGCTCGCCGGGCTCATAACCCGGAGGTCGTAGGTTCAAATCCTGCCCCCGCAACCAAGCAAAGCGGTCCCGAATTCGTTCGGGACCGCTTTTCGTTCGTTGGAACTAGACGGATAGGCTCGACTCATGGAGGCACTTCGGATGGGAATGGTGCAGTATGCGCCGTCGGACAACGCGTCGAACAATCGGGCGACGCTCGATGCCGCGTTCGACCAATTCGACGAGGTGGACCTCATCCTCTTGCCCGAGTATTCGTCCTGGTACCACCCGGATCCGTCCCACTGGGAATCCGGAGCGGAATCGGTGGAGGGTGACTTCGTCGCTTTCCTGCGGGGAACCGCCGCTC
>JBIIFF010000084.1:0-4827 GCA_044237445.1 Microbacteriaceae bacterium
TCGCGAGACGCGCGACATCGACATTCCGCTCGTCGCGGCGTGGTTTTTTCACTACGCCGGGTGGGCGGACAAACTCGAGTTTGCCGGGCTCGGACCGAAGCCCTCGTCGCTGGGCGTCGCCGGTCAAATCATCCCGTGGAACTTCCCGCTGCTGATGCTCGCGTGGAAGGTAGCCCCCGCGCTCGCGGCGGGAAACACTGTCGTCCTCAAACCCGCCGAGACCACTCCGTTGACCGCGCTTCTGTTCGCGGATGTCTGCCAGCAGGCTGGGCTCCCCGCGGGTGTGGTCAACATCATCCCCGGGCTGGGTGGGGTCGCGGGTCAAGCGTTGGTCGAACACTCGGGCATCAACAAAATCGCGTTCACCGGTTCAACCGCGGTGGGTCGGGGCATCGCCCGCACCCTCGCCGGCTCAGACACAAGGCTCACACTGGAACTCGGTGGCAAGGGTGCAAACATTATTTTCGATGACGCGGCGATGGACGAAGCCGTCGAGGGCATCATCAACGGAATCTTCTTCAACCAGGGCCACGTGTGTTGTGCGGGTTCCAGGCTTCTGGTCCAAGAAAACGTGCAGGACGAAGTCGTCGAGAAACTGACGCGTCGGCTGTCGACACTGCGACTCGGCGACCCACTCGACAAGAACACCGACATCGGTGCGATTAACTCGCGTGCCCAACTCGACCGCATCACCGCGATTACGGCGACCGGCGAGGCGGAGGGCGCCGACCGCTGGACGCTCGACTGCGACATTCCGAAGGCTGGATTTTGGTTCCGCCCGACGATATTCACGAACGTGACGACGAGTCACACCGTGGCCAAAGACGAAATCTTCGGTCCGGTGTTGTCGGTTCTCAGTTTCCGCACGCCGGATGAGGCGATCGCCAAGGCCAACAACACGCCCTACGGACTGAGTGCGGGGGTGTGGACGAACAACGCGAGCCGCATGCTTCGGGTCGTCGATTCGCTCCGGGCCGGCGTGGTGTGGGCGAACACCTTCAACCAGTTCGACCCGACCAGCCCGTTCGGTGGATACAAGGAATCGGGTTACGGACGCGAAGGGGGCCGACACGGTCTCGCGGCCTATCTCGCCACCGGAGGTGCACGATGAACCGACTCGCCGTTCCCAAGACCTACAAGCTCTTCATCGGTGGAAAGTTCCCCCGGAGTGAATCGGGGCGAACCACGACGGTGTCCAGTCCCGCTGGGGAGTTCCTCGCCAACGTCGCTCAGGCGAGCCGCAAGGATGCGCGCGACGCGGTCGTCGCTGCCCGAGCCGCCGTGGCGGGCTGGTCCGGAGCGACCGCGTACAACCGCGGTCAGGTCCTCTATCGAATCGCCGAGATGCTCGAGGGTCGTGCGGAACAGTTCGTGACCGAGATTGTCCAGGCAACCGCCGTGAAGCCCGCTGATGCCAGGGCCGAGGTCGCCGCGGCGATCGATTGCCTCGTCTGGTACGCGGGGTGGACCGACAAGTTCGCTCAGGTCCACGGCGGGGCGAACCCCGTCGCTGGTCCGTTCTTCAACCTGTCCGTCCCCGAGCCGACCGGCGTGGTCGCGCTGGTCGCACTGTCCGGAAATGGAACGTCGCTGCTCGGGCTCGTCGCCTCGATCGCCCCTGCACTCACCACCGGAAACACGGTCGTGGTACTCGCGAGCGAGTCGGCGCCGTGCCCCGCCATGACGTTCGCGGAGGTTCTCGCGACCAGTGATGTCCCCGGTGGTGCGATCAACATCCTGACCGGCTCGGCCGCAGAGGTCGCCCCGTGGCTCGCGTCACACGCCGACGTCAACGCCATCGACCTGACGGGGGCGGAACGGGAACTCGCCGTGAATTGCGAACGGTCGGCTGCGGAAACGCTGATGCGGGTGATCCGTCCCGGAGTGTTTGGGCCGACCGAGTGCGCTTTTGACCGAATCGCGGCGTTCGTCGAGACCAAAACCGTGTGGCACACGAAGTCGCTCTCCTAACAGCCGCACATATCGCACTGATATTCTCCGACAGTGGTCACTGGAATCCTTCTCGTCGATAAACCCGAAGGTCCGACGAGTCACGGAGTCGTGTCGGTCACGCGAAAGGCGCTGGGGACTCGAAAGGTCGGTCACGCGGGGACGCTGGACCCGATGGCGACCGGACTGCTGGTGCTCGGTGTTGGCACAGCCACCCGCCTGCTCACGTTTCTCGTCGGAGCGGACAAAACCTACACCGCCACAATTCGGCTTGGGTCGTCCACAGTGACCGATGACGCTCAGGGCGAGGTCGTCTCGCTCGCCGATTCGGGCGTGCTCGCGAACATTTCGGACGCCGACATCCGCGAACAGGTCATAAAGCTGACCGGAACAATCGACCAGCGGCCGTCCGCGGTGTCCGCCATCAAGGTGGACGGGAAACGGGCGTACGACCGGGTTCGAGCTGGTGACGATGTCGTGCTCGATGCCCGAACCGTCACGGTGTCACGATTCGACGTTCACTCAATCCGACGCACACCGACCGCCATCGACGTGGACGTGGCCGTCGACTGTTCGTCCGGGACCTACATTCGTGCGTTGGCGCGGGACATCGGCGTTGCACTCGGGTGCGGTGGGCACCTCACCGCTCTACGACGCACTCGCGTCGGTCCGTTCTCAGTTGACGACGCGTGCCTGCCGGACGCCATCGGCGAAGCGCGGCTGATCGCCCCCGCCCATGTCGCCGGCGAGTTGTTCCCGGCGTGGTCGATGAACGACGTCGAAACCACCGACATCGGCCACGGGAAAAAAGTGGCGGTCACTAGGCCGGACGCGCCACTCGTCGCCGCGGTACACGAGGGCCGGCTCGTCGCCGTCGTTGCGGTGACGAACGGGGTCGCGCGGGTCGTGACAGGATTTCCCCATGAGTGACTGGTGGACGCAAATCGAGGTGACCTTGGCACTCGCGGCGGGCGTGTGGTCGCTCGTGTCCGGAATCCGCGGTTTCGCGCCGCGCGACTCGACCGTACTGTCCACGGCCGGAATCGCCCTTCTGCTCATCATTCAAATCGTGGTGTCGATCGTGCAGCCCCTGCGGGGCTACCCTCCGGTCGGGAATGGCCTCGAGTTCTGGCTGTATCTGATAATCGCGCTGGCGATGATTATCGCTGTGGTCCTGTGGGCGCTGATTGACCGCACCCGCTACGCAACGATTGGGATGGGAATTGTCGCAATCGCGGTGGCCGTCATGATGATCCGGATGTCCATTATCTGGACCGGCTCCTAGTGGTATCTCTTCCGCGCGGAGAAGTTGCGCCGAAAGACGGTTCCCTGCCGGTCGTGGGGGACACGGCTACACCGTTCGGCGTCTATCTGCACATTCCGTTCTGCACCGCGCGGTGCGGTTACTGCGATTACAACACCTACACCGCGACCGAGTTGCGCGGAGTCACTCGCCAGTCGTTCGTTGACGACCTGCTCGGCGAGATTGCGTTTTCGCATCGCGTGTTGGTCGACGGCGGACACCCCATTCGGCCGGCCGCGACGGTATTCATCGGGGGAGGGACCCCCACCCTGTTGCCGACCGCGGACATCGCTCGAATTCTGGACGCCGTGCGACAGACGTTCGGGATTGTGGCGGGAGCCCAGATCACCATCGAAGCCAACCCCGACTCGGTGTCCGAAGCCGGAATGCGCGAACTTGCCGCCGCGGGCGTGACCCGCGTGTCCGTGGGGATGCAGTCGGCGGTGACCGATGTCCTGGCGGTACTCGACCGCACACACGACCCTGAATCCGTCGTGACCGCGGTGGCGTGGGCGAAAGCCGCGGGTCTTCGCACCTCGGTGGATTTGATCTACGGGACCCCGGGCGAATCGCTGGCGAACTGGCAAGAATCGGTTGAGGCGGCGCTCGCACTTGACACCGACCACGTCTCGGCGTACGCGCTCATTGTCGAGGACGGTACCGCACTCGAACGACGAATTCGTCGCGGCGAACTCGAACCGATTGATGATGACGTTCACGCCGATATGTACGAGTTGGCGGATGATCTTTTTTCCGCCGCGGGATACGACTGGTACGAGGTGAGCAACTGGGCCAAAGACCCCGCCTCGCGGTCACTTCACAACCTGTCCTACTGGCAGGGGACGGACTGGTGGGGCTTCGGTCCGGGAGCACACAGTCATCTGAACGGCGTGCGCTGGTGGAACGTGAAGCACCCCGCCGCCTACGCCGAACGTATCGGTGCCGGGGAATCCCCCGCACTCGAGCGCGAGATTTTGGACGACGAGCAGCGCGTCTACGAATCGGTCTTGTTGGGAGTGCGGGTGCGCGACGGAATCGCGATCGATTCTCTGGGCCCTCTCGGCCGCGCTGCGGTGGCGGGGCTAATCGCCGACGAGTTAGTTGACGGACAGTCCGCAATCGCGGGGCGGGTCGTTCTCACGCGCCGAGGACGGCTGCTCGCGGACTTCGTCGTCCGAACCCTACTCGCGGACTAGGCGACGAGTCGGAACGCGAACGGGTAGCGGTAGGACGCGCCCGAGTTGGCCGACAGAAACGCCAACAACCCCCACCAGACGCTGATGGCCCACAGCCCGAGGGTGATAGCCCAGCCGAACAGTGGCCAGATGAAAAACAAGACCGCGGTGAGGACGCTGTTGGCGACATGAGCAGCGGCAATCGTGATCTGGAAGTTCAGCGCTTCTTTAGCGTTCGCATCAACGTGCGCATCGCGCGACTTGTTGGTCAGCCAAATGATGAGCGGAGCAACGAAACTAGTGAGGATGCCCAGTGCATGGGCGAGCCCGGCGAGCTGATTGGACGAAGCGGATGGCGTTGAATCCGACATTGCTGACTCCTTATGGTGAAGGCGGAGA
>JBIIFF010000104.1:0-3658 GCA_044237445.1 Microbacteriaceae bacterium
AAGACTCCATCTCCCGCGTCAAGGGCATTGCTGGGATCGACCTCGCCAAATTCCGGCCGGACCGCGCAGCGGCCGCCGGTGGTGCGCTCCCCACGTTCGCCAGAGAGCCCCGATAAGAAGGAGGCGCTATGCCTCGAATCATCAGTGAGCCGCAACCGTTGGAAACGGGCGCGCTCCGCATCACCCCCCTCGGCGGTATCGGCGAAATCGGCCGAAACATGACCGTGTACGAATTCGACGGGCGCCTGCTCATCGTCGATTGTGGCGTCTTGTTCCCCGAAGAGACCCAACCCGGCGTCGACCTGATCCTGCCCGACTTCACGCCGATTCGGGACCGGCTCGACGACATCGTCGGAATCGTGTTGACGCACGGGCACGAAGACCACATCGGGGCGGTTCCTTACCTGTTGCGTCTGCGCGAGGACATCACGCTCTACGGCTCGAAGCTCACGCTCGCGCTCATGGAGGCGAAACTCAAGGAACACCGCATCAAACCGGACCTCAAGGTCGTGTCCGATGACCAGCGACTCAACGTCGGTCCGTTCGACCTCGAGTTCGTCGCGGTCAACCACTCGATTCCGGATGCACTCGCCGTCGCGATTCGCACCCCGGCCGGACTCGTGCTCGCGACAGGTGACTTCAAGATGGACCAACTGCCGCTCGACGGTCGCCTCACCGACCTGCGCTCGTTCGCGCGTCTAGGCGAAGAGGGCGTCGACATTTTCATGACCGACTCCACCAACGCCGACGTGCCTGGCTTCACGCCGCTCGAACGCGACATCGGACCCGTGATCGAACAGGTCATGCACCGCGCCACGGGCAAGGTCGTGGTTGCCAGTTTCGCCTCGCACGTCCACCGCGTTCAGCAGATCATCGACGCCTCCGTCGCGAACGGACGTCACATTGTGTTTGTCGGTCGCTCGATGGTGCGCAACATGGGCATCGCCAAAGAACTCGGCTATCTGACGATTCCGGAGGGTGCTGTTGTCGACCTCAAGGACGCCGTCGAGATGCCCGACGACCGGGTCGTGTTCATGTCGACCGGGTCGCAGGGCGAACCAATGGCGGTGCTGTCAAGGATGGCAAACCAGGAACACCAGATCGAGGTGGGTAAGGGTGACACCATCATCCTCGCGTCGTCGCTCATCCCGGGAAACGAAAACGCGGTGTATCGCGTGATCAACGGACTCATCGCGCTCGGTGCTCACGTCGTCCACAAGGGCACGGCAAAGGTCCACGTGTCGGGTCACGCCGCCGCTGGTGAACTCTTGTACTGCTACAACATCGTCAAACCGAAGAACGTCTTCCCGATTCACGGTGAGGTGCGCCACCTGCACGCGAACGTGGCGCTCGCGATAGAAACCGGCGTACCCGTCCAGAACACGCTCATCCCCGAGAACGGGACCGTCGTCGACCTGAAAGACGGCCGGATGAACGTCGCCGGGCAATACGACATCGGCTTTGTGTACGTCGACGGGTCCAGCGTCGGCGAGATTACCGACGCCGACCTCAAGGACCGCCGAATACTCGCGGAAGAAGGGTTCATTTCGATCTTCGTCGCCATCGACCCCAACACCGGTGGAGTGATCGTCGGGCCCGAGATTCACGCGCGTGGGTTCGCCGAAGACGACGCCGTGTTCGACGACGTCAAACCCCAAATCATTGCGGCGCTCGCCGAAGCATCCCAGTCGGGAATTCGCGACGCGGCTCAATTCCAGCAGGTCGTCCGCCGAGTGGTCGGTCGGTGGGTCAACACCCAACACCGTCGCCGCCCCATGATTGTTCCCATCGTCATCGAGGCGTAGCAATGATTTACGCTGCCGGTGTCGATTCTGTTACGAGTGTCGCGCTCGCCGAAATCGGTGGGATGCTTCTCGCGCTCGGCGTGTTCGCCTACCTCGCGGTGCGTCTCAAGATCTCTGTCGTTCCGATTTATCTGGCGATCGGCCTTGCGCTCGGTAACGGCGGAATCGCGCCGCTGGACTTCAGCGAAGACTTCCTCGCCATCGGGGCGCAACTCGGCGCCATCCTCTTGCTACTCATGTTGGGTCTCGAACACTCCGGCCCCAACCTCGTCGAAGGTTTCCTCGAACGGAAATCAACCGGACTCATCGATGTCGCCGTGAACGGAATTCCCGGCGCGATCGTCGGGTTGCTGCTCGGCTGGGGGCCAATTGGGGCACTCGCGCTCGGCGGAATCACCTACGTGAGTTCCTCCGGAATCGCCTCCCAGATGATGCGGGAATTCGGCTGGAATCGATCTGAAATTTCCCGCCGGGTGACGACGGTTCTCGTCGTCGAGGACCTTGCGCTGGCCCCGTATCTGCCGCTGTTAGCAACGCTTGTTGCAGGTCTCGGAGTTCTCGCGGGGGTCATCTCAGTCGCCGTCGCTCTCGTCGTCACGGTCGTCGCCCTTGTCATTTCGTTCACGGGGAAGAACGCGCTGAGCCGAATTCTCAACACCGGTTCGCCGGGCGCTCTATTGCTCACGGTGTTTGGCGCGGCGCTCATGGCCGCGGGGTTCTCCGAAATGGTCGGATTCTCGTCCGCCGTCGCCGCGTTCCTCGTCGGACTCATCCTGACGGGTGAGGTCGCCGAAGCCGTTCGTCTGCGCCTCGCGCCGCTGCGCGACCTCTTCGCCGCCATCTTTTTCGTGTTCTTCGGATTGGGCATTGACCCCGCGGATATTCCGGCCGTCCTGCCACTCGCGTTCCTGCTCGCTGTCCTCGGAATCGCGGGCAAGATGTTCGTCGGCTGGTTTATTGCGCGGGGGATGTCTGACCCGCGGGCGTGGATGCGTGCCGGCGCGTTCCTGACCCCGCGCGGTGAATTCTCTATCCTCATCGCCGCACTCGCCGCGAGCACCGCGTTCGGCCCATATCTGCAGGCGTTGACGATGGCCTACGTGTTCATCACGTCGCTCGCGGCATCCCTTTTGCTCCGGTTCCTGCGCAGCGGACTTGATCGCGTTCCCGTCGGCACCACCAGCGGGTAATCGGGTGTCGCACCCGTGTTTTCGGGGTACTCGCGGGTAGCCTCAACACCATGGCAGGACCGTCGCGCCCGAAACCGGGAAACGCGCGGAAAGCGACCCCGACGAGGCCGCTTCCGCGGGCAACGGCGCGCCCGGTTCGTCCCGCCGGCCCCAACTTCTTCGTCGTCATCTGGATGGGCCTCGCCCACGCTGTCGGCGCAACCTTCCGCGTGTTCCTCGCGGACAAGGTCGAGAAAGAGGACCGTCGTGACGGGCTTCCGTTCTTTCTCGTCGTCCTCGCTGTCATCGGCGCAACCGTCGAGTGGTTCGTTCCGACCGTCGACTGGGTTCGCCAAGTCGAACAGGTCACCGTCGGCGGTTTCCTCGGGCGCATCGCCTTCGGTCTGCCTGTCGTGCTCGTGTTGTTCGCGATGTGGTTGTTTCGCCACCCAACGGTCGACTCCGACAACCGACGCATCGCGGTCGGACTCGGACTGTTCGTGTTGTCCTGCTCGGCGATCGCTCACATCGTCGGGGGAATGCCCCAACCCGCGAACGGGATCCCCGGTCTCGCGGCTGCCGGTGGCGTCATGGGCTGGCTCGTCGCCAACTGGCTGACCACCACCGTCACCGCGTGGGTCACGATTCCGCTTTTCGCGATCGTCATTCTGCTGTCGGTGTTGA
>JBIIFF010000085.1:0-4561 GCA_044237445.1 Microbacteriaceae bacterium
GCGGTGTACGACCTGCTCTCGACCGGCGAAACCCTCGGGATTTTCCAGTTGGATTCACCGCCGATGCGGCAACTTCTCAAACAAATGCGCCCCGATCATTTCGGCGACATTTCCGCCGTGCTTGCGTTGTATCGCCCAGGTCCGATGGGGGCGAAAAGTCACACCAACTATGCGATGCGCAAACAGGGGCAACAGCCCATCACCCCAATTCACCCCGAATTAGCGGACGTGTTGAACGACATCCTGGGCCCGACGTATGGTCTGATTGTGTACCAAGAACAGGTGATGGAGATTGCCCAACGGGTTGCGGGATATACGCTCGGTCAGGCTGACAATTTGCGGCGCGCGATGGGTAAAAAGAGTAAAGAAGCCCTCGATAAAGAGTTCCCGCGATTTTCCGAGGGGATGATGGAACGCGGTTTTTCGAAACCCGCCATCACCACACTCTGGGACATTCTGGTTCCGTTCTCGGATTACGCCTTCAACAAGTCGCACTCCGCCGCCTACGGCGTCATCGCGTACTTCACGGCGTATCTGAAGGCCCACTATGCGGCGGAGTTCATCGCCGCGCTGTTGACCTCTGTCGGAGACGACCGAGACAAATTGGGTGGATATCTGGTCGAAGCCCGCCGAATGGGCGTGACCGTGTTACCGCCGGATATCAACGAATCCGATTTGTATTTCGCTGCCGTGGGCGAGGACGTGCGGTTCGGTTTGGGCTCGATCAAAAATGTTGGTGAGTCGGTCGTGGCACACATCACGGCCGAACGCACAGAGCGCGGCGAGTTCACCTCGGTCCAAAACTTTCTGGAGCGAGTGCCGCTGCCTGCTCTCAACAAACGGACAGTCGAAGCACTCTTCAAATCGGGCGCGTTCGATCGATTCGGTCATTCGCGTCGAGCACTCATCGAGGTTCACGAAAAGATTATTGACGACGCGATCCGAGACAAGAAGGACGCCTCGAAGGGGGACATTGGCTTTGATTTCGGGGATTTGTTCGACGAACCCGTGCAGCTGATACCCGAGCGACCGGAGTGGCCACGGAAAACGAAACTCGAATTCGAACGCGAGATGCTGGGACTGTACGTTTCGGATCATCCGCTCAACGGACAAGAGTCAAACCTCAAACGCCATCGAACGCACTACGTCAGCGATCTTGTAGCCGCGCCCAAAGCGACGGAAAACGAGGGCGACGAGATCGAATGGGAATTGCAGGGTGCGTCCGAGGACGATGTCATCACGCTCACGGGACTTCTTCGAAACGTCGATCATCGAACAGCGCGTAATTCCGGGAAGCAATACGCATCGGCCGTCTTGGAGGACATGTCGGGGTCAATCGATTTGTCCATACTGGGGAAATCGTACGAAGAACTTCGGCCTCTCCTCACCAACGATTCGCTCGTGGCAATCAGTGGGCGAGTTCGACTTCGAGACCAATTCCTGTCGGTGATGGTTCGGACGGTCCGACACCTCGACAGTGTCAGCGATTCGGAGGTGACGATGCTTCGAGTTCAAGTCGCTGCCGACCGAGCAACGACCACCCTGATCAATGAATTGGACGAGGTCTTGAGACGTTATCCCGGGGACGCCGAAATCGAATTGCGACTCCAACATCCGACCGGAGTGCAGGTCTTTACGTTGCCACACACGGTGACGGTGAGCGGTCCGTTGTACGGCGAACTCAAACGCACGCTCGGACCCAACTGCTTCGTCTAATCCGAGATAGCGTCGCCCACAACGTGGTACCGACGCTCGACGTACACCAGCGACGGGCGGTCGGGGTGGGTCTGTCCACCCTGGATTTCCACCACAACCGCCGCGTTCTCGCCGACGGGAGTGACAGCGACAATCGTGGCCAACAGTTCTGCTCGGACGCCCACGAGCTGAGGCAGTCCACCCAACCCCGGTTCCCAGTGGTTTCCGACGAAGCGTTCGCGTGAATCACCGGCCATTGTGCGGGCAAGGTCGATTTGGTCAGACGCCAGCAGGTGAAGCAGCAGCGTCTTGCCGATCGCGATTGCGTCGAATGAACTCGCGTGCTGGGCGATGTTGAAGCTCGCACGGGGTGGGGTAGACGAAAAGGACGCGAGTGATGTGGCAGTGAATCCGACGGGAGTCCCGTCATCACGGAGTCCCGTGATCACCGCGACGCCTGCGGGATGTAGCGAAAACGATGCGAGGAATACGTCCTGAGGCGTCACGATGGTCACATTCCTTTCAAGGGCAGATGCGTACCCATTATTCCCGAACGGTAGCATGGGGCTACATGCTGACCATCATCACCGCTCCGCCCGGACCTCTCTCCGCCGCCGAGGCCAGAGGTCTTGTCCCGCGGGCGATGATGTCCGATGTGTCGGTGGTCGACGCCGCAACGGAGCTCGTCGAGGATGTGCGAATCCGCGGTGAGCGTGCGCTTCGCGAACAGTCCGAACGGTTTGACGGCTGTTCGCCTGAGTCGATTCGAGTTTCCAATGCCGAACTCGCCCGCGCTGCGTCGCAGTTGGATCCGGCTCTGCGGGACGCGATTGCGATGGCCATCGAACGAGTGACGACGGCATCGCGGGCACAAGTTCCGTCGGAGTCCGTCACGACCGTTGCGCCCGGAGCCGTCATCGAACAACACTGGATCCCGGTCGATCGAGTCGGACTCTACGTGCCGGGCGGTAAGGCGGTGTACCCGTCCAGCGTGGTGATGAACGTGGTCGCCGCGCAGGTGGCGGGAGTTCGGTCGATTGCACTTGTCAGTCCGCCTCAGCGCGACCACGCCGGTTCGGTTCATCCCACGGTGGCCGCCGTCGCACAGATTCTGGGTGTCGACGAGGTCTATGCGATGGGAGGTGCGGGCGCTATCGGTGCACTTGCGTTCGGGGTGCCGAGCCTGAAACTTGAACCGGTCTCGGTGATCACCGGCCCAGGAAATCAATACGTATCCGCAGCGAAACGCGCTGTTTCCTCAGTTGTCGGAATTGATTCCGAGGCGGGGCCGACCGAAATTCTCATCATCGCGGATGACTCTGCTGATGCGGATCTCATCGCGGCTGACCTTGTGTCACAGGCCGAACACGATGAACAAGCCAGCGCGGTGTTGGTGACGACCTCTCAACAGTTGGCCGAACGGGTAGTAGAACGAACAGCAGCTCGCGCAGCTCTCACTCACCACCGCGCCCGGGTTGCAGCGGCACTCGACGGGGACCAGTCGCGCGTGATTGTTGTCCATTCGCTCGACGATGCCATCGCCGTGTCCGACGCCTACGCGCCCGAGCACCTCGAAATTCACACCGCGGACGCCGACGATGTGGCACGACGCATTCGTCACGCTGGAGTGATCTTCGTCGGTTCGTCGACACCCGTTGCATTGGGGGACTACCTCGCTGGTTCCAACCACGTCCTTCCCACCCAAGGGCACGCGCGCCGTGCCGCAGGACTGGGCCCTTTCACCTTTCTTCGGCCCCGGCAAACGGTTCGTTACACTCGTGAAGCGCTCCACGAAGTAGCGGACGCCGTCGTGACGTTCGCGCGTTCCGAGGATCTACCCGCCCACGGCGACGCGATAACCGCCCGATTCGAGAGGTAAGACCATGTTCTGTCCTTTTTGCCGATTCACCGACACGCGCGTGATCGATTCGCGCACATCCGACGACGGGCTGTCGGTTCGTCGGAGGCGTGAGTGTCCCGAGTGTTCGGGGAGGTGGTCCACGCTCGAAACCGCCAGTCTGTCCGTCATCAAACGCAATGGCGTAATCGAGCCCTTCTCGCGGGAAAAAATAGTCTCGGGAGTGCGAAAGGCGTGCCAGGGTCGTCCCGTCACCGATGCGGATCTAGCGGGATTGGCTCAACGAGTCGAGGAAAACATTCGCGCGACAGGAGTGTCTCAAATTGATGCGAACGAGATCGGATTATCGATTCTGCCCGAGTTGCGAACAATCGACTCGGTCGCCTATTTGCGCTTTGCGAGTGTGTATCAGGCCTTCGAATCACTCGACGATTTCGAATCGGCGATCGCAGTGCTCCGGCTCGAGCACCGGTCGCAACCGGAATCGACATAATGTACCCACTCATTTTCCGTTTGGTTTTTGCGCGGATGGACGCGGAACACGCGCACGAAACGGTCGTGTCGATGCTGCGGTGGGCGCAGCGATGCGGCCTGACCCGCCTGCTGCGCGTCTTTACGGCTCCGCCGCGGGCGATTCGGGTCAGGGCGCTCGGACTCGAATTTGAGTCGCCCTTTGGGCTCGCAGCGGGTTTTGACAAAAACGCCCGCATTTTTCGGATTTTGTGGGGCCTGGGGTTCGGACACATCGAGGTCGGTACGGTCACCGCGCAGGCACAACCGGGAAACCCCCGACCGCGCCTCTTTCGTCTTCTCGCCGACCGCGCCTTGATTAATCGCCTGGGGTTCAACAATGACGGCGCGACCGCTGTCGTCCCTCGACTCAGGCGTCGTAAGGGACCTATCGTCGGCGTCAACATCGGTAAGAGTCTCGCAACAGATGTCACGGAGTCTCGTGGTGACTACCTCGCGTCGACTCGTCTTCTCGCACCGCACGCTGACTATCTGGTG
>JBIIFF010000022.1:0-16370 GCA_044237445.1 Microbacteriaceae bacterium
ACGTTTCCGCGGAGCGCCGTGTCGTAAATGGACGGGTCGACCTGAAGGGCTTCGGCCAACGCGGCCTCGGTGGGCATGAACAGGATCACATAGTCCGCGCTGAGGTCGTAGCGCTGCCAGTACTTTTTGTCAGCGAGCTCTTTCGCCTTGAGGGCGACGTCCTTCGCGTGCTGTTTGAGTAGCACGCCGCGTAGTTTGGGATCGGTTTCTTCGGCGGCGCGCAGGTAATTGGTCAGCGTCACCTTGGAGTCGACGATGATTTGACCACCGTCGGGCAGTTTGACGATGGCGTCGGGGCGGGAACCCTTTTCGTCGTCGGTTCCGGGGATTTGGTCCTGAGTGATGAAGTCGATGCCCTTCACCATCCCGGCGGCTTCGAAAAGTCGTTCCAGTTGCGTTTCGCCCCAGTGCCCGCGGATGTTGGGGTCGGATAGCGCGGACTTGAGCCCCTGCGTGACGTTTCGAAGTGCCTCACCGTCAGTGCGAGCCTGTTTCAGCTGGTCGTCAATCGACCTGAATTGCGTTTTGCGTTCGTTCTCCATTTCCCGGACTCGGACTTCGACCTGGTTCAGCAGGGTGTGAACGGGCGCGAGTCGTTCCAGAATCTGGCTCTCGTCTGCGAGGCGAAGCCGTTCCGCTTCGCGCATCGATTCGATTTGTGTTTTCAATTCGGTGATCTGGTCGAGCATCGAATTGTTGGTTGCGGTGAGCCCCGCAACGGTCACCGCGTCGCCCGAGGCGGACGCGAAGACGAATTTCCCGAGAAGCACGCCAATGACGGCCCCGACGACGAGCCCGACCGAAAGAAAGATGACCATATCCATGTGAACAGTGTGCCATCGGGGTCCCCCGCGGGACGGTTGCGGTGGTCCGGGCGGTGGTGTTTCGCTCGGTGAAGTGGCGGAAACGGAAACTTTGTCCTAACATAGTGACAGCGCGGTGTTTTCCGCACCGTCACCGAACGAGAGTCCTGCCATGAGCGCCCCGTACGACGTGATCACCATCGGTCGTGTCGGGGTCGACATTTACCCCCTTCAAACCGGTGTTGGGCTCGAAGACGTGACGTCGTTCGGCAAGTTCCTTGGCGGGAGCGCCACCAATGTCGCGGTCGCTGCCGCCCGACACGGACTGCGTTCGGCCGTCATCACGCGAACCGGAAACGACCCCTTCGGACGTTTCATTCACAACGAGCTCGTCCGCCTCGGCGTGAGCGACGAGTTCGTATCGGGTGTCGAGGGGCTCAACACCCCCGTCGTGTTCTGTGAAATCTTCCCGCCAGACGACTTCCCGCTCTACTTCTATCGCGAACCGAAAGCGCCCGACCTCGAAATACGGTCCACGGAACTCGATCTCGACGCGATTCGTGATGCTCGCGTGTATTGGTCAACAGTGACCGGATTGAGCCAGGAACCGTCACGGGCGGCACATCACGCCGCGTGGGACGCACGCGGCCGCACACCGCTCACGATCCTGGATCTCGACTACCGCGCGATGTTTTGGGATTCGCCGGAACTCGCGACCGCGGAAATCGCCGTGGCACTCGACAAGGTCACCGTTGCGGTGGGCAACAAAGAGGAGTGCGAGGTCGCAATCGGCGAAACTGACCCTCACCGTGCCGCCGACGCACTGCTCGACCGAGGGATTGAACTCGCCATCGTCAAGCAGGGACCCAAAGGCGTTCTCGCGAAAACCCGCGACACCTCGGTCGAGGTGCCCCCGTACTTTGTCGACGTCGTCAACGGGCTCGGAGCCGGTGATTCGTTCGGGGGAGCGCTGTGTTACGGACTCCTGCAAGGATGGGACCTCGTGGATGTCCTTCGTTTCGGAAATGTGGCGGGGGCCATCGTCGCGTCGCGACTCGAATGTTCCACGGCCATGCCGACCACCGACGAGGTTCTGGCCATTGTGAAGGAGATCTACTGATGGTGTCACTCGATTTCGACGCGCTGCGAGAAACGCGCGCCACCAACCCCGGCCGGCTCGCCGAGGTGTACGCCAGCCGCCAGCGCCGTGAACTCATCGCCGGTGACGGACGACTCATGATTGTCGCCGCGGATCACCCCGCACGTGGGGCTCTCGCGGTCGGTGGAAACGCGACGGCGATGGCCGACCGATACGAACTGCTTACCAACCTCGCCATCGCGCTCGGTCGTCCCGGCGTCGACGGAGTGCTCGGAACCCCCGACATCATTGACGACCTCGCCCTGCTGGGGCTGCTCGACGACAAAATCGTGGTCGGTTCGATGAACCGCGGCGGATTGCGCGGAGCGTCCTTCGAAATGGACGACCGCTACACCGCCTACGACATGCCCGCCATCGAACGCGACGGGCTCGACTTCGCCAAGAACCTCGTTCGAATCAACCTTCAGGACGCGGGAACCGTCGACACGCTCGAGGCGTCGGCGCTCGCGGTCAGTGACGCCGCCGAACTCAAGATTCCCATCATGCTCGAGCCGTTCATGAGCGAATGGGTGGATGGACAGATAAAGAACAACCTCACCACCGATCAGGTGATTCTGTCCGTCGCGATCGCGTCGGGGCTGGGAAATTCGAGCGCGTATTCCTGGCTCAAGTTGCCCGTCGTCCCCGACATGGAACGCGTGATGGCGTCCACCACGCTGCCGACGCTGTTGCTGGGGGGCGACCCCACGGGCGACGAAGCCGCACAGAGGGAACAGTGGGCGCACGCGCTCGGGCTTCCCGGAGTGCGCGGACTCGTCGTCGGCCGATCGTTGCTGTACCCCGCTGGCGGCGACGTCGCCCACGCTGTTGATGCAGCGACTAACCTCGTACATGGCTCGTAGATTTCAGACACAAAGGAACAACATGACCAAGAACATCGTCCCCCACTGGATTTCGGGCGCTCGCGACCACGGAACATCCGACCGCACGTCGCCCGTGTACGACCCTGCCCTCGGCAAGGAAACCAAACGCGTTGTCCTCGCGAACCAGGCCGACATCGACAAAGCGATTTCGACGGCGGACGCGGCCTACCCCGAGTGGCGCGACACCTCGATTGCCCGTCGCCAGGCGATCCTGTTCAACTTCCGTGAACTGCTCAATGCCAAAAAAGGCGAACTCGCCGAAATCTTGACGTCCGAACACGGCAAGGTCCTGTCGGACGCCCTCGGCGAAATCTCGCGCGGCCAGGAAGTCGTCGAATTCGCGTGTGGTATTCCTCACCTCGTCAAGGGTTCGTACACCGAGAACGCGTCGACCGGTGTCGACGTGTATTCGATTCGTCAGCCACTCGGCGTCGTTGGAATCATTTCGCCCTTCAACTTCCCCGCGATGGTGCCGATGTGGTTTTTCCCCATCGCCATCGCGACGGGAAACACCGTTGTTCTCAAACCGTCCGAAAAGGACCCGTCGGCTGCGATTTGGCTCGGCGAACTCTGGAAAGAGGCGGGACTGCCCGACGGCGTCTTCACCGTTCTCAACGGGGACAAGGAATCCGTTGACGGGTTGCTGACCGACCCCCGCGTTCACGCCATCTCGTTTGTGGGTTCGACCCCAATTGCCCAGTACGTCTACGAGACGGGTGCCAAGCACGGCAAGCGCGTCCAAGCCCTCGGTGGCGCCAAGAACCACATGTTGGTCCTGCCGGATGCCGACCTTGACCTCGTCGCCGACTCGGCCATCAACGCGGGCTTCGGCTCCGCGGGCGAGCGCTGCATGGCCATCTCGGTCGTCGTCGCGGTCGAGCCTGTCGCCGACGCACTCATCGAAAAAATCACGGAGCGAATGCGCGGTTTGGTTATCGGTGACGGTCGACGTTCCTGCGACATGGGCCCGCTCGTCACCGAACAACACCGCGACAAAGTGGCGTCGTACATCGACATCGCAATCGCGGACGGTGCAGACGTCGTCGTCGACGGCCGTGGCATCGAGGTCGATGGTGACCCGAACGGTTTCTGGCTCGGACCCACGCTGATTGACAAGGTGCCGACATCGTCCAAGGTGTACACCGAGGAAATCTTCGGTCCCGTGCTGTCCATCGTTCGCGTCAAAACCTACGACGAAGGCGTCGCGCTCATCAACAACGGAGCTTTCGGAAACGGAACCGCCATCTTCACGAACGACGGCGGAGCGGCTCGTCGATTCCAGAACGAGATCCAGGTCGGGATGATCGGAATCAACGTTCCCATCCCCGTGCCGGTTGCGTACTACTCGTTCGGCGGCTGGAAAGCATCAATCTTTGGTGACTCCAAGGCGCACGGCATGTACGGCGTCAACTTCTACACGCAGGAAAAGACGATGACGTCGCGCTGGCTCGACCCGAGCCACGGTGGAATCAACCTCGGCTTCCCGCAGAACTAGGGTCGGAATCGACACGAGCGAGCCGAGGTCTCCGGAAACAGGTTTTGTTGATTTCGTCGTGCGTCAGGCGGACCCGGGCGAATAGAGGGACACAACCCGAAGCGCGGTGACCGCATCGTCAATCGTTGCGCCGTCGGGGACTCCGCCGGCCGCGAACGCTTCGGCTTGAGCGCGAAGCGCCGCCATCTGGGTCGCCTCGCCCGCCTCGCCCGCGAGCACCTCGATTCGAACGTGGTCTTCTTCGCCCATGACTTCGATTCCGACGAAGTCGGCGTCGGGATAGAAGCGGCCCAGAGTCGCGATTCCAAGAGTTCCCGACGGCAGGGTGAGGGTGAAAACCGCTGAGTCTTCGTCGACCACTCCCGGTGTCGTGCTCATCAGCACGGTTCCCGTGATGGCCCGAGGCGCTTCACCCGTGAGCCAGTGGATGACATCGATTTCATGCACACCCATATCGGTAAGGATGCCCCCCGAACTGTTCCGGAATTCCGCGGCGGGAGGGCGGTAATCCCACTGGCTCGCGTGGACGAACAACAGTCGGCCGAATCGACCCGACTCGATGTCGTTCTTCAGTTCGATCATCGCGGGGACGAAACGTCGCCAATACCCGATCTGCAACCGAATTCCGGCGCGTTCGACGATTTCCTTGACGGCGCTCGCGTCATCCACGGAGAGCCCACACGGTTTCTCGCTCAGAATCGGCAGTCCGGCAGGGGCGAGTTGTCGAATGACGTCGACGTGAAATCCGCTGGGCGTCGCCACGAGGAAACCGTCCACCCCGCCAGCACTGAGCAGGTCTTCAATCGTGGCGTGAACGGCATAGCCGTCAGCCGCCAACGCGGCGGCGACGTCGGGGCGTGGTTCGACGATGGCGGTTACGGCAACGGTAGATGATTCTTTCAGCGCGGCGAGATGGGTTTGTCCCATCCGCCCCGCTCCGACGAGTCCGAGTCGAAACATGATTCACAGTCCTAACGTCGAGAGATACGTGCGGTTGAGGTGTTGGTCCTCAATTGCTCGGGCGAAACGCTCGGGCGAGGACGGGAAAATGTCCTGTTCCACGACGAGCCAGCCGGCAAATCCGCTGGCGATGAGATTCCCGACGAAACGGGTCACATCGAAGTCGCCGTCACCCAGCCGCGGGAATGCCTCGTTCGCCCAGATCGCCGACGACGGCTGACCCGTCCGAACGATGTCGTCGAAGACGCTCATGGTCACGTCCTTGAGATGGACGTGGTTGACCCGATCGCTCCAGGTGTGAAGGAAATCGTGTGGATCGCCCCCGCCCAGCAACTGATGTCCGGTTTCGAGACAGACGTCGATGTCGGTCATCGTCAACACCTTTTCCAACTCTGCCGTGGATTCGAGGAACGAGCCCGTTTCACAGTGAAGGGTCGGCTCGTATCCGCGCTGGCGACAGCGTTCGAGAACTCGATTCATGCCGACCGCGAACTGATCCCACTCAGCGTCGGTCAGACCCGATGCCGGGTTTCGGGCTCCGGACCCGGGCGCACCGTGCCGAGCGTCGCTTCCCGCATCCGCGATTGTCGGCCTCGGCGGGGGAGTGCTGGCGAACGGGGCGACGGCGTCGAACGTGTCGAGCATCGCATCCAATTCGGGCATCATCGCGGTCACACTGTCGGGCTCGTGATAGCGGAACTCGAGGTACGCACCCGACAGCCCCAGTCCGCGATCGGCGAGATGTCGGCCGAGGTCGGCTCCGACCCCCAGATAGCCGACCGGGCCGAGGTCGATGCCGTCGTATCCGGCAGCGGCCACGGCATCGAGCAGGGCGGTTCCGTCGGGGACGTTCGGGTTGATTCCGACCGTGAGCTCGAACGCCCCGTAACTGACGGGCGCGTTGGCTACGTAAATCTTTTTCTCGTCGGTCACGGTGTCATCCAATCGTTCTCAGTCGCGGGTCAGGGGGCTCACGTGTCCGCTGTCAATCTCGGTGCGAAACGCGGTCAGGATGTCGGTCAACGGTTGGGGGCCGAGGCCCAACACCGATTTGGTGTGCTCGTTGGCGAGGCTCGAATCCACGGGGACCGGTCCCGGAAACAGTTCCGCCGCGGGCGGCTCGCCCTCGGTAATCAGATCGCGCGGCAGGTCGAAGACGTCGCAGGTGGCGTAGGCGAGTTCCATTCGGGTGACGGCGGTGTCCCCGACGAGGTGAAACGTCCCCGTCGCGTTACGCGCGATGATTCGGGAGATCTGGGCACCGGCTTCGGATGCGAGGGACGGGGTCGTGATCTGGTTGACGTTGGGGCCGCCCCACACCTGAAACTCTTTTCCCGCCCGGAGGGATCGAACCAGTGTGTCGACGTAAAACCCGAAGCCGACGTCCTGCAACCTCGGTGCTTCGGCGATTCGATGACGGCCCATCACCCCGGCCACGCGCGCGACAACCCCTCGGCCCTCCAACGCGCTGTGTACGGCCTGTTCGGCGAGTCCCTTGAGGTATCCGTAGTAATTGATGGCGTTGCCGTGATTGGATTCGAGTTCACGGTGCCCCGTGCCGTCCATCACCCAGTCGGTCGAAATGAAGATGAACTTCTGTCCGTTGGCGTCGGCGATTCGCGCGAGCCGTTCGGTCAGCGCCACGTAGTTGTCGTACGCCGCGGCCCGGTCGTTGAGTAGGCGCCGAAAGTCGTCCGCGATCGCACAGTGGACCACTGCGTCAGCACCGGCAACTGCCGCGGCGAGGGAATCGTCCGACGAATAGTCGACGTCGAGCAGGTCCCAGGGCGCCTGATGCACGCGGCTATCGCGCGTCAGACCGACCACCGTGTGCCCGAATGACTGCAACACCTCGGAAATGTTGCTGCCGACGAACCCGGTCGAGCCGGTGATGGCGATGCGCGACATGAGTCTCCTTGTTGAGGTACCCCAATTATTGTATGTTTGTCCTAACAAATGAAAGGTGCCTCGTGGGCGATCTCAACATTGGACTCATCGGCTCGGGACGAATCGGGCAGGTGCACGCCGGCAGTATCGCTGACACGAAAGGCGCGAACCTGGTGTGGATCTGCGATCCCTTTGTTGAGGGCGCGGAGAAACTCGCTGCGGAGTTTGGCGGAAAGGTCACGGCCGACCCCGAGGACGTTTTCACATCCGGCGACGTCGACGTGATTGTGGTCGCATCCCCGACCCCCACCCACCTCGACATGATTGACCGCGCGATTGATGCCGGAATTCACGTGTTGTGTGAGAAGCCGATTGACCTCGACATCCAGAAGGTCGAACAACTGCGCGACAAGGCGAACGCCGCCAACGTCCACATCGCCATCGGTTTCAACCGGCGCTTCGACCCACAGTTTGAATCGATCCAGCGCCGAGTTGCCGCGGGCGAAGCGGGCAAACTCGAACAGCTCGTCATTTTGTCGCGCGACCCGGGTCCCGCCCCTCGCGCCTACATCGCGGTTTCCGGCGGAATTTTCCGCGACATGACAATCCACGACTTCGACATGGCACGATACTTTGTCCCCGACATCGTTGATGTCTACGCCGCCGGAACCAACGTTTTCAGCGACGACATTAAGGCCGAGAACGACTACGACTCGGTGTCCGTCACGATGCGAGGTCGGGGTGGCGAGATCATCGTCATCGTCAACTCACGTCACTCGGCATACGGCTACGACCAGCGTCTCGAGGCGTTTGGCGACAAAGCGATGTTCCACGCCCACAACGTGTCGCCGACGACTGTCCAGAAGTATGACGCTGAAGGAACCGGCCAGGCCGAACCGTTCATCGACGCATTCCTCGTGCGGTACGCGGTGTCGTACCGACGCGAACTCGCTCTGTTCCTCGACGGAATCCGCGACGGAAAAAACTACAACCCGACGTTCGACGACGGCCGAGCGGCGCTCATCCTCGCGGACGCGGCGACGGAATCGGCCCGCACGGGCGTCTCCGTCTCGGTTGACGGCAAGTTGTAAGCCGTTTATTCGCCGAGCAGTGACCGCAGGTAGTCGACACTGATCCGCGCGTCGACGGCGGGCCCGCCATCGTCGGCCGGTTCCGATGTCACGACGTTGTCCTGCTCGAGGACGTACCAACCCGCAAAACCCGATGCTTCGAGCGACCGGACAATCGAGGCGACGTCGACGTCGCCCTGACCGAGCGGCACGTACATGCCCGCAATCACGCCGTCGTAGTAGGTCAATTCGCCCGCCTTCACGCGTCGCGCGATGGCGAGGTTGACGTCTTTCGCGTGAACGTGTTTGACGCGATCGGCGTGGTCGCGAGCGAACTCGACCGGGTCGGTGCCGCCGATGAACATGTGTCCGGTGTCGAGGCAGAATCCGATTGACGAGCCCGCCAACACTCGCTCGATGTCATCCTTCGTTTCCACCATCGTTCCGACGTGGGGGTGAATGACCGCAAGGACGCCGAATTCGGCGGCGAGTGCTTCGAGCTCGGTGAGGTGCCGAAAGAGCGTGTTCCACTGTGCATCGGTGAGGACGGGACGCGCGTCGTAGCCGTCGCTGCCGCTGCTCGCGGCGAGAACAATGACCTCGGCGCCCGCGGCCCGAAACACCTCGAGTTCGGCGCGAATCTCGGGCGTGGGGTCGTGCGATTCGTCGTGAAGCAATACGGGAACAAAACCGCCGACCGCTGACAGCCCGTGTTCGCGCAACGTCGTGACACGTCCGGCCGCATCGACCGGCAAGAATCCCAATGGACCGAATTCGCAGGCGCTGAAGCCGAGTTCGGTCATCTCGCTGAGGACGCGGGACTGGCTCATCTGGTGTCCCCAACCTGGGACTTCACACACGCCCCACGAGATGGGCGCTCCGGCGATTTTGGCGTTCACGATGATTGGGTGTCCTTCCGGGATGGGGTTCTGGTGTACCAGCGTTCGTCTATATACCGATTCGGTAACGGTGACGTGCCTGAACTCTACAACCCGACTTTGATATGACATAGTAGAGACGTCTCGCACCCTCCTCGGTGTGAGAAGGACAAGTTACAAACTCAAGGAAGAGAGGCTTCTATGTCCTGGAAGAAATTCGCGGTAATCGCCGCGGTATCATCGCTCGCACTCGCGGGCTGCGCAACGGCCGGTGGAGACACCGGCGCTGCAACCGACAACTCCGACATCAAGATCTGTGTCTACACGCACGGTGACGGTGGAACGTTCTGGTCGGTCGCACAGGCTGGTGCCGAAGCTGCTGCTGCAGACCTCGGTGTCACTCTTGACTACCAAGGATCGACGAACGACTCGGCAAAGCAGGCTTCGACCATTGAAGCCGGTACCGCTGGTGGCTGTTCGGGTATCGCAGCATCGGCTCCCGATGCTGACGCAATCTCGGACGCAATGCTCGCCGCTGCTGCAGCTGGCATCCCCACGGTGACCATGAACTCCGGTTCGTCCGTGTTCCGCGACCTCGGTGCGTTCACGCACGTTGGTCAGGACGAAATCGTTGCTGGACGCGAAGCTGGACTTCGCTTCAACGACCTCGGTGCAACCAAGATTCTCTGCCCCATTCAGGAAGCAGCGAACTCGGGTCTGACCGACCGTTGCCAGGGTGCACGTGAGACCTTCTCGGGTGAAGTCATTGACTTCAACATCGACGGTGGACTCGCAGACCTCGCTGGTTCGGCTGCCAAGATCCAGGCTGCACTCGAAGCCGATGAGGCCATCGATGGCATCTTCGCGCTCAACGCAGACATCGCAACCGGTGCAGCTCTCGTTGCTTCGGACAACACTGGTCGCAACGCGATCATTGGTACCGTCGACATGTCGGCTGACGCACTCACCGCAATCAAGGACGGAAAGATGGCCTTCGCCGTAGACCAGCAGCAGTTCGCTCAGGGCTACATGTCGGTTGTCCTCTTGTTCCTCAACGTCACCAACGCTCACGAGCTCGGTGGTGGACTCCCCATCTACACCGGCCCCGGTTTCGTTACCGCGGACAACGTAGACGTGGTCATGGAACTGGTCGCAGCAGGTACGCGCTAGTCTCAAAAACCACAATGGGGGCGGCTGGCGCAGGGAAACCGGTGCCAGCCGCTCTCCTTTATTCGTAGACTTATCGCAAGAGAAAGGTGTGTCAACGATGACCGCTGTAAAAACAGATGAACGCATTCAACGCGTCTCACTATTCACCAAAGCACTTCGCCGCCCCGAATTGGGAGCCCTCATCGGAGCGCTTGTTATTTTTGCCGTCTTCGCGATCGTCGACACGACGGGCCAGTTCGCACAACTTCAAGGTGCGGCGGGTTGGACCAAGTTCGCCGCCCCCATCGGGATCGTCTCCATTTTCGTCGCGCTTCTCATGATCGCGGGTGAGTTCGATCTCTCGTCCGGTGTCATGGTGGGTAGCGCGGGTCTTTTGATGGGAAACCTCATCAGCGAGGCAGGGATGGGCGTGTGGCCCGCACTCTTGACAACCTTGGTGTTCGCCGCTTTCGTCGGACTCGCCAACGGGTATCTGGTCATCAAGACGGGGCTACCGTCGTTCATCGTGACGCTCGCCACATTCTTTGTCCTCAAGGGCATCAACCTCGCGGTCACGAAACTTCTCACCGGAACCGTTCGCGTCGATGGCGTTGACACCGGCGAAGGCTTCGAATCGGCTCGCGATTGGTTTGCAACAAAAATCGAGTTCGGCGGTGCATCCTTCCAGATTTCGGTGGTTTGGTGGATTGGCTTCACCATCTTTGCCACCTGGCTGTTGACACGGACGACTTTCGGGAACTGGATTTTCGCATCCGGGGGTGACCCCAACGCAGCCCGCAACGCCGGTGTCCCCGTTGCTCGAACCAAGATCACACTCTTCGTTTTGACCTCGGTCGCGGCCGCGCTCGTCGGAGCGATGACTCTTCTCGAACTGCGCGGTATGCAGGCGGGGCAGGGAATCGGTCAAGAGTTCTACTACATCATCGCCGC
The DNA here is from genome assembly GCA_044237445.1 of Microbacteriaceae bacterium. Classification (GTDB taxonomy): domain Bacteria; phylum Actinomycetota; class Actinomycetes; order Actinomycetales; family Microbacteriaceae; genus MWH-TA3. The sequence goes on from JBIIFF010000022.1 coordinate 11,216, forward strand.
GGCGGTTGGCGGAACTCTTCTCAACGGTGGGGCCGGCTCCGCAATCGGAGCATCAATCGGTGCCATCATCATGGGATTTGCTGCCATCGGCATCCCCTACGCGCTGTGGGATCAGGACTGGGTGTCGACCTTCCTCGGCGTCATCCTCTTCCTCGCGGTTTTGGTCAACACCTGGCTGTCCAAGCAAGCGAAGGGAGCACGCAAATGAGCGCGAAAAAATCTGCAGATCCAATCCTCGAACTCAAAGGAGTCGCAAAGTCATTCGGCAACGTCGTCGCACTTCGTGACGTAGACATCGCGGTATATCCGGGACAGGTGACCTGTGTTCTCGGAGACAACGGTGCGGGAAAGTCGACTCTGATCAAGATCCTGTCGGGCGTTCACAAGCAGAGCGAAGGCGAGTTCCTTATCTCGGGGCAAAAGACCGAATTCAATTCGCCGCGCGACGCGATGGCGAAGGGAATCGCGACGGTGTTCCAAGACCTCGCCACGGTTCCGTTGATGTCGGTGTGGCGAAACTTCTTCCTCGGGAACGAGCCCAAGAAGTGGTGGAAGCCTCTCGGCATCCTCGACACCAAGTTCGCAAAGGCAACCGCGAAGACCGAGCTCATGAACATGGGAATCGATCTTCGCGACACGAACCAGCCCATCGGCACACTCTCGGGTGGCGAGCGTCAGGCTGTGGCGATTGCTCGCGCGGTGTACTTCGGAGCCAACGTTCTGATCCTTGACGAACCGACGAGTGCGCTCGGCGTTCGCCAGTCGGGAATCGTGCTCAAGTACATCCTCGCTGCGCGGGAACGCGGTGTCGCGGTGATTTTCATCACTCACAACCCCCACCACGCGTTCCTTGTCGGTGACCACTTCTACCTGCTCAACCGTGGCCGCATGACCGCGTCGTTCGTGCGGGACAAGGTTCAACTCGACGAGTTGATTCAGGCGATGGCGGGCGGAGCCGAGCTCGACACGCTGACTCACGAAATCAACATCATCCGTCAGGACTAGGTTCCAACACAGTAAAGCGGCGTGGGGGAACCTGCGCCGCTTTCTGGTTGCAGAACTACTTTTCGACGAGCGTCACTTCGAACGAATACAGGTCGGGCCGGTAAAAGTGCGAGCCGTACTCGATGCCTACACCGGCGTTGTCAAACGCGGCTCGTTCCATCGTGAGCAGTGCAGTTCCACGGTCGGTGTCGAGGAGTCCCGCTTCGGCGGTGTTGGATGTCCGCGCCCCAATTTTCTGTTTTGCAACCCGAATCGTGACGCCACGGCCTCGAAGGATTTCGTAAAGTCCCAACTCGCGAAGGTCATCTTCGGTGATGTCGAGAAACTGTTCGGGAAGCCAATTTTCAAGCACCGCGACGGGGACGCCGTCGGCGACTCGGAGTCGCTTGATGTGAAGGACGGGTGAGCCCAGCTTGACACCGAGACGATCGGCGACGGTGTCGTTGGCCTTGTCAACCGAGTACGACAACAGCACCGTCGTCGGAACCTTTTCGCCCTTGGCCAGATCGTCGAACAGCGACGTGAGTTCGACACCGCGAGTGACACGCCCATGAACCACCTGGGTTCCGATTCCGCGTCGACGGACAAGAAGCCCTTTGTCGACGAGGTCTTGAATTGCGCGGCGAATAGTCGGACGACTGAGATTGAGACGTTCACCGAGCGCGACCTCGTTTTCAAGGCGCGCCCCCGCGGGTAGCGCGCCGTCCAGGATTGCCTTTTCCAAACGCTGCTCGACCTGGTAATACAACGGAATCGGGCCGTTCCGATCGAGGTCGGCAAACAAGGTTCCCATGATGTTGTTGTTCATCGCGACTCCTTTCGTTAGACAAAACTGCCGTGGTGTCACATTGTACGAACAAATTGACAAACTCGCGGAATGTAACGCTACGCTGGCGGGATGCGCAGCGCCCAACGATTCATCCCCGCCGTTCTGGCTATGGCGTTCTGGGCAACAAACTTCGCGTTTTCCCCCGTCGTACTCGACGCGGTCGGAGCCATTCAGCTCACCGGATCGCGCTGGTTCATCGCGATCATCGTCTTGATTCCCCTCGCGCTCATGACCGAGAAGGTCACCCGTGCGGTCATCGTGGGCGAGTGGAAAATCCACGTCGTCCAGGCCCTACTGGGTTATGTCGGCTACACGCTCCTCTTGTATTACGCGCTCGGAGTCACCTCGCCGGTGACCGCGTCCGTTCTCGTTGCGCTCAACCCCGCGACCATTGCCATCGCGGCGCGGTTCGTCCTGCACGAGAACATGTCGGTCAACACCATCGTCGGCATCGCCATTTCCATTGTCGGAGCACTTGTCGTCGTTTTTGGTGGCGGCATCAGCGGTGGCTTCGCCTTTTCCTACGGTGATGTGCTGCTGTTGATCGCAACCGTTCTGTGGACGGCGTATTCGATGCTTGCGCCGCGGGTACAAACGCCTCCGATCACCGCGACCGCCGTGCAAGCCACCATCTCGGGAATCATCATGATTCCGTTCATGGCGATAGACATCGCCTGGGGCAACACCGCCTGGTTCACGATGGACGGATTCGATTGGCTCGGCGTTCTCTGGATCGGGTTGATTCCCTCGGCGGGTGCGTACTTCCTGTGGAACATCTCGTCGGACTGGATCGGGCCGACGCGAACCGGCGCGTTCCTCAACATCATTCCCGTCTTCACTGCCCTCTTCGTCGTCGCATTCGGGGGATCGGTGACACCGACCCAGGTGCTGGGTGGAGCACTCGTTTTGGCGGGCGTAAGTTACGCGAACCGCACGGCGAAAGTCGCGAAGTAACGCTCGCCTAGAATTGCCCAATGGCCCTGTCAATCGGAATCGTCGGTCTTCCCAACGTGGGAAAGTCCACCCTGTTCAATGCGCTCACGCGCAACAACGTTCTCGCGGCGAACTATCCGTTCGCAACGATTGAGCCGAACGTCGGTGTCGTCAACCTGCCTGACGCGCGCCTGGACGTACTGGCGGAAATTTTCGGCAGCGAGCGAATCCTGCCAGCGCCCGTGTCGTTCGTTGACATCGCCGGAATCGTCAAGGGTGCATCCGAAGGCGAAGGGCTCGGCAACCAGTTCCTCGCCACGATTCGCGAATCGGACGCGATTGCGCAGGTCGTCCGCGGTTTCGCCGACTCCGACGTCATCCACGTTGCGGGCAAGGTCGACCCGAAGGACGACCTCGAAACGATCAACACCGAACTGATTTTGGCCGACCTTCAGACTCTGGACAAGGCGATCCCGCGCTACGAAAAAGAAGTCAAGGGCAAAAAGATGGAGCCCGATGTTCTCGCCGCCGCGGTCGAGGCGCAGAAGATTTTGGACGGTGGGACGACCCTCGCTCAGGCGTCGTTCGACGCGACACCGATTCGCGAACTCGGACTTCTGACTGCGAAACCGATTCTCTACATTTTCAACGTGGACGAGTCGGTCCTCGGCAGCGCCGAACAGCGCGCTGCGTTAGCGGCACTCGTTGCACCGGCGAAAGCCGTGTTCCTCGACGCGAAGGTCGAAAGCGAACTCATCGACCTGGACCCCGCGGACGCACGGGAACTGCTCGCATCGATGGGTCAGGACGAGAGCGGGCTCGACCAACTCGCCCGCATCGGCTTCGACACGCTCGGACTGCAGACGTATCTCACGGCCGGCCCGAAAGAAGCACGCGCCTGGACAATCGGCAAGGGCTGGAAAGCGCCCCAAGCCGCCGGAGTGATTCACACCGACTTCGAAAAGGGTTTCATCAAGGCCGAAATTGTGGGTTTCGCCGACCTGGTCGAGTGCGGATCCGTTGCCGAAGCGCGCGCCAAGGGCAAGGCGCGCATCGAAGGCAAGGACTACGTGATGAACGATGGTGACGTTGTGGAGTTCCGGTTCAACGTTTAGTCGAGTCCTGCGCCTTCCAGGGGCTTAGTCCGGGCAGGTTTTTCTAACCTTTTTTGATTTTTGTCCACTACGCTGGTTGATACCCGTGTGTTCCCTGCACCCTTCGAAAGGCATTCCATGCCCACGATTGTTCTCTCTTCTCGTCGCGCCGCGTCCCGCCTGTTCTCTGGAGTGGCGGGTGCACTCGTCATTTTTCTCGGTGTCATCACCGCGGCGCCCGCCATTGCGGCAACCGTCGAGTGGTCCACCCCCGCGAACCTGTCCGAGGCGGGCCAGAGCGCGGGCGACCATCGGATTGCGAGTGATGGGTCGGGCAACGTGGTCGCTGTCTGGCTCCGCTTTGATGTTGACTCCAATCGGATTGCGCAGTCCAGCTGGTCGGATGATGGTGGCGTGAGTTGGTCAGCGCCGGTAAATCTCTCCGAGCCCGGTGAATGGGCCGCCTCCCTGAATGTTGTTATCGACGGGTCGGGTGTCGGGCACGCGGTATGGGACCGCTCTGACGGCAGCAACTCGCGCGTTCAGTACAGCCGGTCCGTTGATGGTGGGGTGAACTGGTCGGTGCCCGCAAACCTGTCAACCGCGGGTGAGAACAGCCGAAACCCGGAATTTACTGTAGACGGATCGGGTAGCCTCATTGCCGTCTGGCGTGGCGATAATGGCGACTACGACATCATTCAGTCCATCCGATCCACGAATAGTGGGGTGAGTTGGTCGACGCCGGTGGATCTGTCGTTGACCGGAGAGGACGCAAATAGTCCCAGAGTTTCTGCAGATGGGTCGGGTAATGCGGTCGCGGTGTGGCGCCGTTCGGACGGCGACTACGACATCATTCAGTCCAGCCGGTCCTCTAACGGTGGGCTGAGTTGGTCGACGCCGGAGAATCTGTCGGAGTCCGGACAGAACGCTGAAGTCCCACGGATTGCGGTTGATGGGTCGGGTAATGCGGTCGCGGTGTGGCGCCGCTCGGATGGCAACGACGACATTGTCCAGTCCAGCCGATCCACGAATAGTGGGGCGAGTTGGTCGACGCCAGTAAACGTTTCGCCGGCTGGTATTCAATCTGCCACTCCTCGGATTGCTATTGATGGGTCGGGTAATGCGGTTGCGGTCTGGCGTCTGGCGGATGTTGGCGGCACCATTATCCAGTCCAGCCGGTTGGCTGCTGGTGGCGTGAGTTGGTCGACGCCGGAACAACTTTCCGTGTTTTCCGCATTGGGAACAAGTTCTGACAATCCGCAGGTAGCTGCTAACGGGTCCGGCAACGCTGTCG
>JBIIFF010000023.1:0-16309 GCA_044237445.1 Microbacteriaceae bacterium
ACGCCTTCAACATGTACATCGACCGCGACATCGACGTCATGATGGCGCGAACCAAGGGGCGTCCGATTGTCACGGGAGACATCAGTCCGAGAAAGGCACTCGCGTTCGCTTGGGCAATCGGAATCGCGTCCCTCGTGATTCTGACGCTCGTGGCTAATCTCGTGGCCGCAGCACTCGCCCTCACCGCGATCCTGTTCTACGTCTTCGTGTACACCCTCTGGCTCAAACGGCGCACCGAGCAAAACATTGTCTGGGGCGGCATCGCAGGTTGCTTCCCCGTGCTCATCGGGTGGGCTGCGGTAACGGGTGAATTGTCGCTCACACCGTGGATTTTGTTCGTTGTGGTGTTCCTCTGGACACCGGCACACTATTGGCCGCTGAGTCTGCGTTACGCGGCCGACTACGCGGCAGCGTCCGTCCCGATGCTCAGTGTTCTTCGTCCGACCGTCGCCGTGGGACTCCAGGTGATCCTGTACGCGTGGGCGACCGTCGTCGCCTCGTTGGTGCTCATTCCCGTCGCCCCCATGGGAGTTGTCTATGTGGTCGTTGCCCTCGTCGCGGGCGGTTGGTTCATTGTCGAAACCCACCTGCTCTACAACAAGACTGTGGCGGGAGCCCCCGCAAACTCGATGCGCGTTTTTCACGCGAGCAACACCTACTTGACGGCGCTCTTCCTCGCGGTGGCAATCGACCCGCTCGTCGCACTTCGATAAACCGCCGACGTCGTTAGCGCGGTTAGTACCATCGCCGCGAGAACGTGAATGCCCACGAGTTCAACCGGCAGTCCGGTTCGTGCCTGCGCAATTCCGATTCCAATTTGACCGAGGAAACCAACTGCCACCAACAGCCAGGAGCGCTTGGCCCTGCCCGTAGAGCGAATAATCGCGACTACGACGAGTGCCACCGAAGCGTACGCCGACCACGCGTGGATGTGTTGCAGAAGTTCCGAATCCAAGCCGTTTCGGGGGGCGTCAGCATCGCCGGCGTGGGGTCCTGACCCTGTCGTGAGTACGCCGAAAACGATTCCCACCGCCGTAGTTGCTCCGATCAGCCAGGACAGCACTGGAATTGAACGAACGTTCGCAATCTCATCACGGTCTCGTACCCGAAGTACCACCAACATTGCCACCACAGTCGCCGCCACCGACACGATGAAATGAAGACCTACGACGTAAGGATTCAACTGGGTCCACACGCTGATTCCGCCGATCACGGCTTGAACCGGTACGACAACGAGGAGAGCGACGCCCATCCACCAGAGGTCGCGCCGTTCTTTGCGGACGTGCCACAACACCACCAAGACCGCGACAGCGATGATGAGTAACAGAATCGTCAGCAAGCGGTTCCCGAACTCGATGACCCCGTGGATTCCCATTTCGGGGGTGTTGACGAGGGAATCTTCGGTGCAGAGCGGCCAGGTCGGGCAACCAAGCCCCGACGCGGTCAGTCGGACAAACGCCCCCGTCACCGCGATTCCCGACTGGGCGATGAGAGACAACCACACCACGACACGAACCGATCGAGCGGCGAGTGACCGGGGGAGAGAAAGCTTCATGGACACCTGACAGGTAGGATAAAAGAGTGAGCAGTTAGGCGCCAGTCTACGTTCGCACCGCACGCCGTGCGGTTCGTCGACACGATGAAACGTGTTCTAGACGTGAAAGGGAAAACCATGGCAGACATCATTGTTGACCGCCCCGAACTCGAGGGCCTTGGTCAATACGAATTTGGATGGCACGACTCGGACTCAGCAGGTGCGAGTGCACGGCGTGGAATCAACGCCGACGTGGTTCGCGACATTTCGTCCCGCAAAAACGAGCCAGAGTGGATGCTCGAGCGCCGCCTGAAAGCCCTTGATCTCTTCTTCACGAAACCGATGCCCAACTGGGGTGCCGACCTGTCGGCAATCGATTTTGACAACATCAAGTACTTCGTCAAATCCACCGAACGTCAGGCGCAGTCCTGGGAGGACCTCCCCGAAGACATCCGCAAGACCTACGAACGACTGGGAATCCCCGAGGCCGAACGGCAGCGCCTCGTTGCGGGCGTCGCGGCACAGTACGAATCCGAGGTGGTCTACCACCAGATTCGCGAAGACCTCGAGCAGCAGGGTGTCTTGTTCCTCGACACCGACACGGCGTTGCGTGAACACCCCGAGATGTTCGAGGAATACTTCGGGACAATTATCCCGAGTGGCGACAACAAGTTCGCCGCGCTCAACACCGCGGTGTGGTCGGGAGGTTCGTTCGTCTACGTCCCGAAGGGCGTGCACGTCGAAATTCCGCTTCAGGCCTATTTCCGCATCAACACCGAAAACATGGGCCAGTTCGAACGCACCCTCATCATCGCGGACGAGGACTCGTACATCCACTACATCGAGGGCTGCACGGCTCCGATCTACAAGTCTGATTCACTCCACTCGGCCGTCGTTGAAATTGTTGTCAAAAAGGGCGCGCGCGTCCGGTACACGACCATTCAGAACTGGTCGAACAACGTATACAACCTCGTGACCAAGCGCGCCGTCGCACACGAAGCCGCAACGATGGAGTGGGTCGACGGCAACATCGGCTCCAAGGTCACGATGAAGTACCCCTCGATCTATTTGGTCGGCGAACACGCCAAGGGCGAAACGTTGTCGGTTGCCTTCGCGGGACCCGGACAGCACCAGGACGCCGGTGCCAAAATGATCCACCTCGCACCCAACACCACGTCGTCGATCATCTCGAAATCGATCGCCCGTGGAGGCGGCCGCGCGGGATATCGCGGCGAGGTGCGCATGGGAGAGAGGGCTCATCACTCGGCCAACACGGTGCGATGTGATGCCCTGCTCGTGGACACAATCTCTCGCAGCGACACCTATCCGGCGATTGATATTCGAGTTGACGACGTGCATCTCGGACACGAGGCCACCGTCTCGCGCGTGAGCGAAGAACAGCTGTTCTACCTGCAATCGCGGGGGATGGCGGAAGACGAAGCGATGGCGATGATCGTGCGTGGCTTCATAGAGCCCATCGCGCGTGAGCTCCCGATGGAATACGCCCTCGAACTCAACAAACTCATCGAAATGAACATGGAAGGGTCGGTCGGGTAGTGACGGAACCCACGACAGCGTTATCTGGCGCGCCTCAATGGTCCGACGCACCCGTTCAAACTCGCAACGAACGCTTCGCATCGGTTCACCCCGATGATTTCCCCGCCATCTCCGCCCGCCAACAGGAATGGCGTCTGAGCCCGCTCACGGCGCTGAGTGCGCTCGCAGACGGCGAACTGGACGGTGGTCGCTATGACGTCACCGTGACAGAAGCCGAGCACAATTGGGTGCCTCTCGCCTCCGTTGCCGGGCAGGCTGGATTGCCCGAAGACCGCGTCTCTGCTCGCGCATGGGCAGCCACCGTCGACGCTCTCCACGTCGTCGTTTCGGGCGAGGGCGAACCCGTGGTGATTCACCGCTCACTCTCGGGCGTGCGCGCCGCACACCTCGTCATCGAATTCACCGCCAACACTCATCGGACGGTCATCCTCGAAAATTCGGGCGATGCCGCCCTCGCGGAAAACGTCGAGATCATCCTCCACGACGGCTCGCACGGCCGATTGATTCACCTCGGGGAGTGGGACAGCACCGCGATTCACGCGGCGTCGCATTTCGTTCGCATCGACAAGGACGCCCAACTGGATCACATCCTCGTGTCGCTGGGCGGAGCGGTTCAGCGCGTCAACCCGGCGTTCATTCTCGCCGGGGTCGGGGCGCGTGTGGAATCTCTCGGAATGTACTTCGCCGAGCGCGGCCAGCACATCGAGCACCAGGTGTTTGTCCACCACAAAGCCGCTCAAACACACTCCAACGTTCTGTATAAGGGCGCTCTTCACGGCAAGGGAACGCGGACCGTCTGGGTAGGGGACGTGTTGATTGGGCCGGATGCAACGGGCACCGACTCGTACGAAGCGAATCGCAACCTCGTGCTCTCGGATGGCGCGCGGGCAGACTCGATCCCGAACCTCGAAATCGAGACGGGTGACATCGCCGGTGCGGGGCACGCCAGCGCGACCGGACGCCTCGACGATGAGCACCTGTTTTATCTGCAGGCGCGAGGCATCACCGAAACCGAAGCACGCCGTCTCGTCGCACTCGGGTTCCTGCTGGATGTTGTCAATCGAATCGCGAATCCCGAATTGGAAGAGCGACTCACCGCCTCGCTCAGCGATTCACTCGACGCGATTGAGGTCACAGCATGACTCGTCAGCTCGTCGCCAACCTCAACACGCTCGCTCCGGGTAAGTCCATCAAGGTCGTCATCGATGACATCCCGATTGCGCTGGTCCGAGAATCCTCCGGCACTGTTCACGCACTCGGAGACCGCTGCTCGCACGGGGACATCTCGTTGTCCGATGGGTTCGTCGAGGACGACACCATCGAGTGCTGGGCGCACGGTTCGAAGTTCGGTTTGGCCGATGGCTCACCCCGAAATTTTCCGGCATTCGAGCCGGTACCCGTCTTCGCCGTCGAAATCGACGGTTCGGACATCTACGTTGACACCACTCCCGGAAAGTAATCATGGCTACCTTAGAAATCAAAGACCTCCACGTATCAATCGACGTTGACGGTGGAACAAAAGAGATCCTGACGGGTGTCACGCTCACCATCAAGTCGGGTGAGACGCACGCCATCATGGGGCCGAACGGCTCGGGAAAATCGACGCTCGCCTACACAATCGCCGGGCACCCGCGCTACACGGTCGTGTCGGGCCAAATCTTGCTCGACGGTGCAAACGTCCTCGACATGAGCGTTGACGAGCGCGCCCGCGCCGGGCTGTTCCTCGCGATGCAGTATCCCGTCGAAATCCCAGGTGTTTCCGTCTCGAACTTCCTTCGCACCGCCAAGACCGCAATCGACGGTGAGGCGCCGAGCCTTCGTACCTGGGGCAAAGAAGTCAAGAAAGCAATGACCGACCTCAAGATGGACGAAACGTTCGCTGCGCGGAACGTCAACGAGGGATTCTCGGGTGGAGAAAAGAAGCGCCACGAGATCGTGCAGATGGAGCTCCTCAAGCCGGCCTTCGCTGTCCTCGATGAAACCGACTCGGGGCTCGATGTGGACGCGCTCAAGGTCGTGTCCGAAGGCGTCAACCGCGTGAAAGACGAGACCGGAATGGGTGTTCTGCTTATCACTCACTACACGCGAATCCTGCGTTACATCCGCCCCGATTTCGTCCACGTGTTCGTGAACGGAGCGATCGCCGAGGAGGGCGGTCCCGAACTGGCGGACCGGCTCGAAGACGAGGGCTACGACCGTTACCTCGTGGAGGCGTCGTGAAAGAACTCGCCGCGGATCGTTTCGACGAGATCCTCGAAGCCCTCAAGGACGTAATCGACCCCGAATTGGGTGTCAACATCGTCGATTTGGGGTTGATTTACGATCTCGGTTGGGACGACGAGAACGACGCCTTGGTGGTGTCGATGACGCTGACGAGCGCGGGTTGCCCGCTCACGGATGTCATCGAAAAAGAACTGGAAAGTGCGCTGGACAATGTCGTCGAGCGATTCCGCATCAACTGGGTGTGGATGCCGCCGTGGGGCGTTGAGCGCATCACGGACGACGGGCGCGACATGATGCGCGCGCTCGGCTTCAGCGTCCAATGATCGAGGTAACCAACCTCGAGATTCGGGTTGGGGCTCGGACACTGATGTCCGACGTCAGTTTCCGCGTCGACAAGGGCGACAAGGTCGGACTCGTCGGTCGCAACGGTGCCGGGAAAACGACGCTCACCAAGGTGCTCGCAGGCGATCTTCCGCCGAACGGCGGCAATCTCTCGGTTAGAGGTGAGCTCGGGTATCTTCCGCAGGACCCGCGCACCGGCGACCCGTCACAGCTCGCACGAACGCGCATCCTTGACGCGCGCGGGCTCGGTTCAATCCTCGTTCAAATGGAAGAATCCAGCCGTTTGATGGGAGCGGACGACCCCGACATCGCGGCGTCGGCAATGAGCCGTTATGGCAACCTCACCGATCGTTTCACAGCCCTGGGCGGCTACGCCGCCGAGGCGGAGGCCGCATCCATCGCGAATAATCTCGGATTGCCGGATCACGTCTTGGGCCAGTCGCTCGACACACTCTCCGGCGGGCAGCGCCGTCGAATCGAGCTCGCGCGAATCCTCTTCAGTGACGCCGAAACCATGATTCTCGACGAGCCCACCAACCACCTCGACGCCGATTCCGTGGTGTGGCTGCGCAATTTCCTTTCCAACTACAAGGGGGGCGTCATCGTGATCTCTCACGACGTGGCGCTCGTGACCGAGACCGTGAACCGCGTGTTCTATCTTGACGCGAATCGAGAGCGACTCGACGTGTACAACATGGGCTGGAAAAACTATTTGCGTCAGCGCGAAGCGGACGAAGAGCGCCGCAAAAAGGAGCGCTCGAACGTCGAGAAGAAGGCGACGACGCTGCAACTACAGGCCGCGAAGTTCGGGGCAAAAGCCTCGAAGGCGGCGGCTTCCCACCAAATGGTGGCGCGCGCCGAAAAGATGCTGGCCGGTCTGGACGATGTTCGGGTCCAAGACCGTGTGGCAAAACTGCGATTCCCCGACCCTGCACCCTGTGGGCGGACGCCCATCATGGCCCACAATTTGTCCAAGTCGTACGGCTCGCTCGAGATATTCACCGCGGTCGATCTCGCAATCGACAAGGGTTCCAAGGTGGTCGTGATCGGACTCAACGGTGCGGGAAAAACCACACTGTTGCGAATCCTCGCCGGCGTCGACGAACCCGACACGGGCGCCATCGACGCCGGACACGGTCTTCGCGTCGGTTACTTCGCGCAGGAACACGAGACCCTCGATGTCACACAAACGGTTCTGGCTAACATGTTGTCCGCGTCACCCAGCTTGGGTGAGACGGAAGCCCGGAAGGTACTGGGGTCTTTTCTTTTCAGCGGCGACGACGCGACCAAGCCCGCTGGTGTGCTGTCCGGTGGGGAAAAGACACGTCTCGCGCTTGCAACCCTGGTCGTGTCTAGCGCGAACGTGCTGATTCTCGACGAACCCACCAACAACCTCGATCCGGCATCGCGCGACGAAATTTTGGGCGCACTATCGCACTACAAAGGTGCGGTGGTGCTGGTGAGTCACGACCCCGGTGCCGTCGAAGCGCTCAATCCCGAACGTGTTCTGATCATGCCCGATGGCGTCGAAGACCACTGGAGCACCGAATACCAGGAACTCATCGAACTGTCCTAGCGCGCGTCGAGCGCCCGGTCTTCGATGTCTTCGTCACTCGCGCGCTTGCGCACCTTGGGTGTGGGTGTGACGTCGCCTCGATGCTCTTTGCGAAGAGCCCATCCGTAGCCGAAGAACCCCATCGCCGCGAACACGTACCACTGAAGTGCGTACGACAAGTGAGGTCCTTCACCGAGGACGGGTCGCACCCACGGAGTACCGGTTTTGGCGGACGGCGATTCCGCGGCCACGCGTCCGTACCAACCGCGAAAAACTGCTCCTTCGCGAAGTTCGTCTATCGCCGCCAGATGTATCGTCGCGATCTGTCCGGCAGGAGCGTCGCGCCCAACAATCTGTTGTTCACCGGGGATCAGATGCGCCGTCACGGTGACCGCGCCCGCGGGCAGCGGGGGAGTCTCCGCCGGCGCTGAGTTGTCACCGTTCGCTGGGACCCAACCGCGGTTGATGACGAAGACCGTTCCGTCGGCTTGATTCAGCAGTGCGAGTTGTTCGAAACCGATTCCTCCGGCACCCGAACGCGTCCGAACGTAAATGACTGCGGGGTCGTACTCACCGCTGAGTCGAACAGATCGCCATTTCTCCGTGGCATCGAATTCGTCGACAGTTTCGACCACCTCCGACAGCGGGGCGGTGGGGACCGCGTAGTTTGTGTCGAGCAATGCGATGGCTGCCTGTGCGCTCGCGCGACGATCGAACTGCCATTGGCCCAACCCGATGCACGCAACGGCGAAGGCAAGAGTGAAGCCGAGAATTCCGAGCCACCGTCGTGAGGCGGCGAGCCGCCAAACACTCACGGGGTGAAACTCGTCAAACTCGGAACGTTAGATTCCCGTGCCCGCAAAGACTTGGATTTCGACGAGTTGACGACGTTAGCGAACGCAACAGCGACCAATGGAAGCACCACAACCCCCGCCACCGGGATGAGAACCCACCACCCGGGGACAATGAAGCAGGCGTACAAACACACGAGACGCAAGAACATCGCCAACACATACTGACCAACTCGCGCCTGTCGTTCCTCGTTGGGAGAAACCGGCAGCGAGGTGAGGGATTGCGGGTCCCGCGACATGCCACCAGTCTACGCCCACCACTACGCTGGATGTCATGACAACAGTTCGTACCGTACTCGTGACCGGCGGAAACCGCGGCATCGGCCGTGCCATCGCCGAAAAGTTCATTGAATTGGGTCACAGAGTGGCCGTCACCGCGCGAAGCGGCGAAGGTCCAGCTGGCAGCCTTACGGTCCACGCTGACGTGACCGACGGCGACTCCCTCACCGCCGCGATAGCTACCGTCGAGGAGGCGCTCGGGCCCATCGAAGTTCTCGTGGCGAACGCGGGTATCACCAAGGACACTCTTCTGATGCGGATGACGGACGAAGATTTCGAGTCAGTCATCGACACCAACCTGACCGGTTCATTCCGACTCGTCAAACGAGGAATCAACTCGATGATCAAGCAACGATTTGGTCGCGTCATTTTCATCTCGTCCGTTGTCGGACTGCTAGGTAGCGCCGGACAGGTGAATTACGCGGCGTCCAAAAGCGCGCTCGTCGGGTTTGCCCGTTCCCTCACGCGGGAACTGGGCGGTCGAGGAATCACCGCCAATGTTGTGGCCCCCGGTTTCATCGAGACGGACATGACGTCGTCACTCTCGGACGAACAACAATCGGCCTACAAGAAGAGCATTCCCGCCGGCAGGTTCGCGCAACCGAGTGAAGTCGCGGCTGTTGTAGCGTGGCTCGCTTCGGACGACGCCGCGTACATCTCTGGCGCTGTCATCCCGGTCGACGGTGGACTCGGAATGGGGCACTAAGCCCACGCCTAGTTGGCGTGTCGCCCAAAGAGTGACGCGACCAGCGCAAGATCCCGAACGTCGATTCGCACACTAGCGGCCTCACGAGCCTTGGGATGGGCGCAGAAGGCCACAGACACTGTCGCAGCGCGCATCATGGGCAGGTCGTTGGCTCCGTCGCCAACAGCAATAGTGTTTTCCATCGGCACGCGTTTGGACTTGGCGAACGCGGTGAGGAATTGCGCCTTCGCCGCTGCGTCAATCACCGGACCGTACGTCGAGCCCGTCAACTTGCCGTCCAAAACCTCGAGTCCGTTAGCGACCCACGCATCTAATCCCAGCTGGGCTGCGAGGGGGTCGAGAATTTCGTGAAAACCACCGGACGCCGCGATGATGTAGCCACCGGCGTCGTGAACCGCCTCAACCAGGGTAGCGGCTCCGGGCGTGAGTGTGATCTTTCCGAGTACGTCGTCGAAAACGGTCCTCGGTTGTCCGCGAAGGGTTGCCACTCGTGCAACCAGGGATTCCGCAAAATCAAGTTTCCCCTTCATGGCGCGTTGCGTAATCGCCGCAACTTCTTTGCCCGAACCGGCTGCTTCGGCCAACAAATCGATGGCTTCCTCATTGATGAGAGTTGAATCCACATCGCACATCACAATGAAACGACTCACAGATTCTCCCGCCCGAGTCCTGCATCGACAGCGCGAACGACTCGGATAACAGGATAACCCGTGGTGCGCCTCGCTCGCGTAGTCTTGACCCATCATGACGTCCGTTGTTGAGTTTGCAAATGTTTCGGTTGTGCGCGACGGAAAGTTCATTCTGGATGACGTCACCTGGGTCGTCGGACCGGATGAACGGTGGGTCGTGATCGGGCCCAACGGTGCCGGCAAAACCACCCTGCTCTTGCTCGCGGCTGCCCACGAACATCCGACCGATGGCGTGTTGACGATTCTCGGTGAGCAGTTGGGCGAGGGCGACGTGTTCGGTCTGCGCCCGCGCCTCGGCCTTGCCTCCACCGCAATGGCGCGCCAGATCCCTCCGACAGAGACTGTCGTCAATGTCGTGATGACGGCAGCGTGGGCCGTGACCGGACGGTGGAACGAGAAGTACGAATCCGTCGATGAGGAACGGGCGCGTCGGGTTTTGTCGGAGTGGAAGCTCGACCGGCTCGCCGACCGCCGTTTCGGAACGCTAAGCGACGGCGAGCAAAAGCGCACGATGATCGCCCGTGCGGTGATGACCGACCCCGAGATTCTCTTGTTGGATGAACCCGCCGCGAGCCTGGACCTCGGCTCGCGGGAAGAGCTCGTCCGTTTGCTCGGAGATTATGCAATGTCGGCATCGGCGCCTGTCATCATCATGGTCACGCACCACGTAGAGGAGATTCCGCCCGGTTTCACGCATGCCCTGGTCATTGCCGATGGGCGTATTCAGTCCGCAGGGCCCATCAGTTCCACGCTGGATTCCGAAACACTCAGTGCGGCGTTCGGTATACCGATCACCGTTTCGCGTTTCGCCGGCCGGTTCGCCGCACGCGGTGATTAGTCGCGACGTGGCACGTCTGTTACACTTCAGTGTTGCGCATTCGCGCCCTCCATCCCATGAAGGAACTCCATGAAGGCTGAAATCCACCCCACTTACGCGCCCATCGTTTTTCGCGATCTCGCCAGCGGTGAAATGTTTTTGACTCGTTCGACCGCAACGTCGGAAAAGACCGTCTCGCTTGACGGAGTTGACTATCCCGTCATCGACGTCGAAATCTCTTCCGCTTCGCACCCGTTCTACACCGGAAAGCAGCGCATCATGGACTCGGCCGGACGCGTCGAAAAGTTCAACAAGCGCTACGAAGGCTTCGGTCAGTAACGTCTCTCTGTTTCACAAAGGCCACGCGAATTGCGTGGCCTTTGTCGTTGTGTAAACGAACTACCCGGTGAAGACCGGCCACATTCCGTCCCCAGGCCGTTTCGAGGTCTCGCCTTTACCCGCAAGATACTTTGCGAACGACTCCGCCTGCGCTTTCGCCCACACCACCTGTGCATCGTGCAGTTCGCTGGGAGTGAGGGTCAGTTCCGGTGAACCAGCAAACTTCTCCTGAATCGCCAGGAAAACTCGACCCGCCGCCACGGCGTCGGCCTGGGATTCGTGTGCCGCACCGAGCTCGACACCGTAGAAATCGCAGGCGGCCTGAAGCGTTCTCGACCCCTTGCGAAAGGTGTCCACCTTTTTGTCGATCACGAGTGGGTCGATGATGGGGGTCGGGCTATCAAGCGGCGAAACGTGGTTCCGAATCGCGTCGTGGTGGAGAAGCGAGAAGTCATAGGACGCGTTGTAGGCGACGACCGGCGTACCTGCGCTGAAGAGCTCGCGCAAACTCGCGACGATCTCGGGCACCACCTCGCTTGCGGGTCGACCTTCTGCGCGTGCCCGTTCGGTGGTGTATCCGTGGACGTTCGCGGCGGCATCGGGAATCTCGATGCCGGGATCCGCAACCCACTCGTGCGACTCAATCACCGCTCCAGTGGAATCGAGGACGCCAATAAACGCCGTGACGATTCTGCTGCTGGTGACGCTCAGCCCCGTCGTCTCAAGGTCGAATACGCCCAATCGTTCCCATGTGTTCATGCCATCACCCTATTCGCGGTTGGGACACGAAACCCCGAAGTGTGCCGTCCTAAACTGGTGGGGTGTCCTCCTACTACCCCTACGCCGGTCTGATGGAGTCGCGCGTCGGACGTGAACACACCGTCGAGGTGGAGGGAACAACGACGCACTGGTGGGACTACTCGGCAAAACCCACGGCTCGTACGTTGGTGATGATTCACGGTTTCCGCGGCGATCACCACGGTCTTCAATTGTTTGCCGACGCCCTCTCCGAGTTCCGCGTCGTCATCCCCGACATTCCCGTCTTCGGCGCGAGCAGCGGCTGGCCCGACGGCGTGGTGTCGCTGGATCGTTACGGGAGTTGGCTCCGCGCATTCGTGGCCACGACCGCGAACGACTCCGCCATCGTCATCGGGCACTCCTTCGGTTCCCTCATCGTCGCCCATTCGATGAGGGGAAAACGCACGTCGCCAGTAGTGCTCATCAACCCGATCTCGCAGCGCGCGCTCTCGGGATCGAACCGTTTCACAACAGCGATTGCGTCCTTGTGGTATTCGCTCGGCGGGTGGCTTCCCGAACGGGTCGGTTCCGCGTGGCTCGGAAACCCACTTTTCGTCCGAGTGATGAGCGTCATGTTGACCAAGTCAAGAAACCCACGGCTGCGGGCCTGGATTCACGACCAACATGCTCGGTATTTTTCGCTCTACTCGGATCGCAATTCGCTGATTGGAGCATTCACCGCGTCCACCTCGGCATCGGTGGCGGACTTTGCGGCGGACATCGCGGCGCCGGTGCTGCTGATTGCGGCCGACCGCGATGACATCACACCGCTCTCGGCTCAGGTTGCCGTCCATCAACAGTTTCCCAACGCCGAACTGCACGTCCTCAGCGATGTGGGACATCTCGTGCACTACGAGCGACCCATCGAATCGGCACAGGCGATCCGTGACTTCCTGACGCGATTCCCTGCATGACTGTGTTCGACACGGAATGGGTCGACACAGTCGTTCAGCTGAGCCGAAACGCGTTGAGCCCGCTGCAGGACCCAACCCGGGCCATCGAGTCGCAACGGTACATGAAGGACGTCGCACCGTTCCTCGGCATACCGGCGCCGGATCGACGCAATGCGTTGCGTGGCGCATGGGCGCCTCTCTCGAACCCGACGAGCCAAGAACTTGGGCAGGGCGCTCTGGGGCTGTTTGCGTTACCCGAGCGTGAGTATCACTACGCCGCGTTTGACCTCATCGCGCATTGGCTGAATGTTGCCGACGCAGACTTCTTGCCCACCTTTGGTTCCCGGCTACTGACCTCGACTCCGTGGTGGGACAGCGTCGATGGTCTTGTGAGTGCGATGGTCAGCCCGCTCTGCGCGAAATACAGTCATGGCGAGTTGATTGACGAGTGGTCGGGCTCTGGCGACCGCTGGCTCATTCGTTCAGCACTTGGTCACCAGCGAGGCTGGAGGTCGCGAACCGATATCGACCGAATGTGCGAACTCGCGGACGAACACTGGCGAGACACCGAATTCTTCATCGCCAAAGCGATCGGCTGGTCACTTCGAGATTGTGCGCGACTAAATCCGGCGCGCATCGAAAGATTTGTTGTCGAACACCTTTCGCCCAATCCCATCGCGATGCGCGAGATTCGAAAAGGTTTGGCTACCGCTGGCCGACGTCGAGCACCTGACCGCCCGTGATTCTAACCAATTCATCAAACGAGGTGGGGAACACGTAGTGAGGGTGTCCGCCAGCGGCCCACACCACGTCCCAGTTGGCCAAAGCGCTATCGACAATCGTGCGTAGCGGTGTCGGGTGGCCGACCGGGGCGACTCCGCCGATGGGTTGGCCGGTGTGAAGCCGAACGAAATCGGCGTCTGGGCGATGGATGGTCGTCGCGCCGATCTCGGCCGCGACACGGTCGGTGTCGACCCTGTGCCCACCCGACGCGAGAATTAGCAACGCCTCACCATCAGCGTCGAAGACGAGTGAGTTACAGACCTGACCGATCTCGATGTCGAGTTGTTCCGCGGCACGGGCGGCGGTGGGCGACGATTCGAGCGTTTCAACAATTTCAGAAGTCACTCCGAGCGCCGCCAACGCGTCGGCGACACGAAAGCCGTTCGCGTGAAGGGTCTCGATCTTCTTCCAGCCCATCTATTCTCGTTTCTCCAAGGGCTGCTGGTCTTCGAAATCGGGGAGTGAGATGTCGTCGGTGAGCAACTCGAGCGGATCGTTGAACTGTACGAGCTGCAGCCCGTCGTCGGAGTGGTGGAACGAATGGACCGAACCGTTCGCGATTCGCTCACCGAAGTACGCCTGACCGGTGGTCGACTGCAGAACTGCTCGAATCACGCCACCGTGGGCGACGACAATGACGTTTTTCCCGCGGTTTTCCGATGCGAGTCGGTGCATCGCCGCGAGGACTCGCACCTTGACGTCCTCGCGCGATTCACGACCGGGGATCGGGGTGTCGTTCGGATAGAACGCTTCAAGCTCGGGACCCGTCATACCTTCGGCCTCGCCGTAGTTGCGCTCGACGAGTTCGTCGTCGGCGACGGGCACCGACATTCCGAGGGCGGTGGCGATGATGCTCGCGGTCTCGAAGGCGCGGGACAGTGGGCTCGACACGATGAGGTCCCAGCGTCGCCCCTGCATTTTCTCGCCCGTTTTCAGGGCCTGCGATCGGCCCGTGTCGTTGAGCGGGATGTCCGTTGCGCCTTGAATTCGGCCGACCAGGTTCCAATCGGTTTCACCGTGGCGAACAAGAAAGAAGTTTGTCATTGTGTGTCCAGTCTACGAGCCGTGGCTCGGGGATAATGGGGGAATGGATGACAGGAACACACTGACCTTTGTCGACGCGGTCCGATTGGGGTTTCGCGAATGGCGCAACACCGACGATCGAGCATCGCGCCGCGCCTTCTGGTACTGGTTTTTGTTCACGGTATTGATGGGCCTGGTGGCGGGAACTGTGGACATGGTCCTTCGCACAACGTCGGGTGTGGTGACTCCCGAGGACGCGTGGCCTCCCACCGGAGAAAAAATTCGAGTGATTCTGGACACCACTCTCGATGAGACGCTGTGGACGGTCGCAACACTCGTCTCGGTTCTGCTTTTCGTCCCGACGTTGACGGTCACCATTCGCCGTTTCCGTGACTCCGGGTCCTCGGTCGTAATCGCCTGGGTGGTTCATCTGATCGGTCCGATTTCACTCGTCGCTCTGTTGTGGCTCGGCTACGAGTTGGCCGACGTGGTGAATACGGGGGTATCCCTCGACAACGCCGATGACATTCTGACACTCGCGACGATGATGCTGGTGATTACCCTCGTGAATGTCGTAGCGTTCATCGGCTGGCTCAACATCGCCTTCAGACCGACGCGCTCCACCGAACTGCGCTAGCGGTGAGGCTCGAGCGAATCGAGTCGTTGGACGACCCCCGTCTCGCGTTTTTCACCAACCTCACGGACGTCACGCTTCGGCGGCTCGCTGAGCCGTCTTCAGGGATGTACCTCGCGGAATCGACCAAGGTGATCACCCGTGCGGTGGCGGCGGGACATCGTCCCCTGTCAGTCATCACGCTGGAGAAATGGGTGCCCACACTCGAGGCGCTACTCGTGGATTACGACATTCCGGTGTTCGTCGGGGATGACGCCGAACTCGAAAAGTTGACCGGTTTTGTGTTGCACCGAGGCGCTATTGCGGCAATGGAGAGGCCTCCTCTCGCGACCGTTAGCGAACTGGTGAAGGACGCGAAACGGGTGGTCATTCTGGAGAACATCATCGATCACACAAACGTCGGAGCGATCTTTCGCAGTGTGGCTGGGTTGGGCGCCGATGCGGTGCTTATCACCCCGGAATGTGCCGACCCGCTGTATCGGCGCAGTGTGCGTGTGTCGATGGGGACGGTCCTACAGGTCCCGTGGACGCGAATTCCGTCGTGGCCTGGCGGTTTACAGGAACTCAAAGACGCCGGATTTGTCGTTGCGTCACTCGCGTTGACCGACGATGCGATAACACTGGCGGAACTGGCCACCGAGAACCCTGACCGACTGGCAATCGTGTTCGGGACGGAGGGTCACGGACTGACACCGGCGACCATCGCCGCCAGCGATCGCGTCGTGCGCATTCCGATGGCGCACGGAGTGGACTCGCTCAACGTCGCCGCGGCGGCCGCGGTGACACTCTATGCACTGACCAATACCCGCTAATCCGCGGCGCCCTCTGGACAATGGAGTGTGGGCAAACAGGACGGAGCGAACCGGCACATCACCGAAGGTGACGTCGATGATTCGCAAACGCCGTTCCTGCACCTCGACATGGATGCGTTTTTCGCCTCGGTCGAAGAGCTCGACGATCCGTCGCTCGTCGGAAAACCCGTCATCGTTGGTGGCTCGGAAGGGCGGGGGGTTGTTTCGGCGGCAAACTATGTCGCACGCACGTTCGGCGTGAATTCGGCGATGCCGATGTCGGTCGCACTTCGCCGATGCCCCAACGCGATCGTGCGACGACCCCGCTTTGATCGGTATTCCGAGGTGTCCGCCCTGGTCTTCCAACTGCTGCACGAGTTCACGCCGAAGGTTCAACCGCTGTCCATCGACGAAGCGTTCTGTGACGTGTCTGGCGCCCGTGCACTTCTCGGTCGACCGTTCGACATCGCCCGCGCTATTCGCGAACGAGTCCGC
>JBIIFF010000088.1:0-4458 GCA_044237445.1 Microbacteriaceae bacterium
ACGACATCGGCGACCTTGTCGATCGAATGTCGGAACTGACCGACGCGGACGCTGCCCAGCGTGCCGAGGCGCTCCGTAAAGGACTTGCTGATTACGACCTTGATGACGAGGACATTTCTCTTCTTGAGTCCCACCTCGGTGACACCGACGAGGTCATTGAACTTCCGGCTCTTCCTGTCTTGGCGATTGTCGGTCGGCCCAACGTCGGAAAGTCTGCGCTCGTCAACCGGATTCTCGGTCGGCGTGAAGCGGTGGTCGAAGACGTTCCCGGCGTCACGCGCGACCGCGTGACCTACAAGGCCGAATGGGCAGATCGAAAGTTCACCCTGGTTGACACCGGCGGTTGGGAACCCGACGCGCGTGGCATTGACAAGAGCGTGGCACTCCAAGCCGAAATCGCGGTCGAACTCGCCGACGCGGTCCTTTTCGTGGTCGACGCGATGGTGGGTGCAACGGCGACCGACGAACGAGTCGTCACGATGCTTCGCGCGTCGAAAAAGCCCGTCATCCTCGTGGGAAACAAAGTGGACGACGCCCGCCAAGAACCCGAGGCCGCTGCACTCTGGTCGCTCGGACTGGGAGAGCCGTGGCCTGTCTCTGCGCTGCACGGTCGGGGCGTCGCGGACATGCTGGACAAGGTCCTCACGATACTTCCCGAGATCAGCGCCGTCGCAAAGACCGAGATCGGTGGACCCCGTCGTGTAGCGATTGTCGGTCGACCCAACGTGGGAAAGTCATCGCTGTTGAACAAGACCGCCGGCGAAGAGCGCGTTGTCGTGAACGAAATGGCCGGAACCACCCGAGACCCGATCGACGAACAAATTGAACTGGGCGGAAAGGTGTGGCGTTTCGTCGACACCGCCGGTATTCGCCGCCGCCAGCACATGGCGCAGGGCGCTGATTTCTATGCGTCGCTTCGAACCGCCGCCGCACTGGAAAAGGCTGAAGTCGCGGTCGTCGTTCTCGATGTCACCGAACCCATCAGTGAACAGGACATTCGCATCATCGACATGGTGTTGGAATCGGGTCGCTCCCTCGTGCTGGCGTTCAACAAATGGGACCTACTCGACGACGATCGCCGACGGTACCTCGAACGTGAGATCGAACAGGACCTGGCCCACGTCGCTTGGGCGCCGCGCGTCAATATTTCCGCTCGAACGGGTCGCCACCTCGAGAAGCTGGTTCCCGCATTGGAATTGGCGCTCGAGTCGTGGGACACCCGAATTCAAACCGGAAAACTCAATGCTTTTCTCGCCGAACTGGCGGCGGCCCACCCGCACCCCGTCCGCGGCGGGAAGCAGCCCCGAATCTTGTTCGGTACTCAGGCTTCGACTCGTCCGCCGACATTCGTGTTGTTCACCACCGGATTTCTGGACCCGCAATATCGCCGATTCATCACACGTCGATTGCGCGAGGTGTGGGGTTTCGAAGGCTCGCCCATCAATGTGTCGATGCGTGTGCGCGAACGACGCGGACCCAAGAAGTAGCATCGCATCATGGCCATGCTTCCGCCCCCGCACCAACGTGACTTCGGTGATAACTGGGTTCACGGCCCCAATGGTGAGCGCGTCTGGGGCATGTTTGGTGCGGCCGGTGTTCTGGTCTGGAACCGCACGACCGACAGTGTCTTGTTGCAGTTGCGCGCCGAGTGGTCGCATCACGGCGGAACCTGGGGAATCCCCGGCGGAGCCCTGAAGTTCGGCGAGGACGCCACGGCCGGGGCAATGCGCGAGGCCCACGAAGAGGCGGGGGTTCCCGAGAGCCTTCTCATCCCGATCGACACCTACGTCATCGACCTCGGGTTCTGGGCGTACACGACCGTGATTGTCGAAACTCGAGAACATTTCGAGCCCGAGTTCAACGACCTCGAAAGTACCGACCTCCAATGGATCACTCGAGCGGACGTCGCATCATTCGAGTTACACCCGCGTTTTGGAACGTCCTGGGACCTCTTGAACGACCTACTCGAGAACCACCGCGCCCAGTAGTCTGGAGTCATTCACGATTCTCAAGGAAGTGCACTGATGGTTGAAATCGATCGCAATCGCCTCGACGAGTTGTTCACCCGCGAGCGCGACGAATTCGAGAAGACGCACCCGAAGTCCAAGGCCGCCTATGCCTCGGCGGAACATCTTTTTGGGCGTGTGCCGATGACCTGGATGAACAAGAAGGCCGGCTCATTCCCCGTGTATTTCGACTCGGCGCGCGGGAACACGATTCGCGACATCGACGGTAACGATTACATCGACTTCGCCCTCGGAGACACGGGCGCGATGGCTGGTCACGCCGCGCCCGAGGTATCTGCGGCCATTGTGCGGCACGTCTCGGACCAGGGCGGCCTGACCACAATGCTCCCCACTCTCGATGCGGAATGGGTCGGCGCGGAATTGACTCGTCGGTTCGGGATGGACCGTTGGAGCTTCGCCTTGACCGCCACGGACGCGAATCGCTGGGTCATCCGTCTGGTTCGCGCGCTTACCGGTCGCTCCAAAATCCTCTTTCACTCTTACTGCTATCACGGCTCGGTCGACGAGTCGCTAATCGTGGTCGGGCCCAACGGCGAATCGATGAGCAGACCCGGAAACGTGGGCGAGCCAGTAGACGTTCTCGAAACGAGTCGCGTCGCCGAATTCAACGACCTCGATGCGCTCGAGCGCGAACTCGCTCACGGTGACGTTGCGGCTGTTCTCATCGAGCCCGCGCTCACGAACATCGGAATCGTCCTGCCCGAGGAGGGGTATCACGACGGTGTCCGGGCGCTTACGCGGAAGTACGGTGCACTGCTCATCATCGACGAAACGCACACCTTCAGTGCGGGTTATGGCGGAGCAACCCGTGCGTGGAATCTCGAACCCGACATCGTGGTGATCGGTAAATCAATCGGGGGAGGCATCCCCACCGGCGCCTACGGGCTATCGGCCGATTTCGCCGCTCAAGCCCTCGCCCGCGACGACCTCGACTTGGTCGACATGGGTGGCGTCGGTGGAACCCTTGCCGGTAACCCGCTGTCCGTCGCCGCCATGAGGGCGACCCTCGAACACGTTCTCACCGAATCCGCGTTCGACCACATGATTGCGATGTGCACCCTGTTCACCG
Source organism: Microbacteriaceae bacterium (assembly GCA_044237445.1). Lineage (GTDB taxonomy): Bacteria > Actinomycetota > Actinomycetes > Actinomycetales > Microbacteriaceae > MWH-TA3. The sequence continues at coordinate 3,097 of JBIIFF010000088.1, forward strand.
AGGGAATGAACGTTCTCTTCGCCAAGTACGACCTGCCCTGGTCGATCGCGCAGTTGGGCGCTCGGTGCGAATATCGGTTCGTCAGCCCAGGGCCTCGAAACGGCGGCGAATCGAACGCCGCCGCGGACGGCGAACTCGAGGACTTCCTGCACCTTTACCTCGCAAACCGCGGGATCATGTTGACGCCGTTTCACAACATGGCGCTCATGTGTCCGACAACAACCGTCGAGGACGTCGCGGCGCACCACCTGGTTTTCGAGCAGGCGGTCAAGGAGTTGTTGGGCACCTCGGTCTGATTTCGGTCTCCATAATTTTGATAGGCTGAACAGGTTGCCGCGAGGCAGCGGGCTGTGGCGCAGCTTGGTAGCGCACTTGACTGGGGGTCAAGGGGTCGCAGGTTCAAATCCTGTCAGCCCGACGTAATGAAAAAAGACCGCATTTGTGCGGTCTTTTTTCATTACTCGGGTCTTCCAGGCGGTCCCGCCGGTTCGAAAAATTGCATTACCGACGCGACAGCGTCGGCGGCCGCAATTTTGAGCCGAGCGGTGCAGCCCGACCTTTTGTCCGTTTTCGCAGCCCGACAATTTGCCCGTCTTCGCAGCCCGACCTTTTGCCCGACCGTTTGACGGCACTAACCAGCCCGCAGGATCTTCTCCATCGACTTTCCTTTGGCAAGCTCGTCAACGAGTTTGTCGAGATAGCGGACCTTTTGAATCAAAGGGTCGCTTATCTCTTCGACGCGAACGCCGCAGATGACGCCGGTTATCTGATCAGCTTTTGGATTGAGCGTCGCGTTCGAAAAGAAAACTTCGAAAGTGACCTCGTCGGCAACTTTTTCGTCAAGTTCGGCTTGGGTGAACCCGGTCAGCCACCGAATGATGGTGTCAAGGTCTTCGCGGGATTGACCTTTTCGCTCAACCTTGTTCACATAGAGCGGATAAACCTTCCCGACGCTCATGTTTCGGAATTTTTCCACGGTTATGAGTCTAGGCGTGAACATTGCGAGTGTCATGTGGGGCACATCGCCGCGGTTTTGCCATAAAATGGAGGCTGACTCTTCGAAAGGAACTCTGTGAAGCTACTTGCTGCGTGGCGACTGCTCGCTGTCGGAACTGTGGCGTCCGCAGTTGCGTTTTCCGGAGTCAGCGCGTCAGCGTCGACGTCACTGTCCTACGACTTCAACGCCTCGAGCGACGTCGCAACCTATTTCAATTCGTATGTATCGTCCGGGCCCGGTGCGTGGTCGTCGACCGGCGGAATCTCGAACTCAGGGTCGATCTACGCACCCGGAAATAATTCCGCCGTGTTTACGACCAAGTCAGCCTTCAGCATCGGTCCCGTCGGAAGCACCTATGTCTTCAC
>JBIIFF010000089.1:0-4430 GCA_044237445.1 Microbacteriaceae bacterium
AAAACGGTTGTAGACGAGATGAATCTCGTCTACCCCCGCGTCGTCGTGGTCGCGCAGGAAGTGCTCGATGAGTGCCTGCGCGATCTCTTCCGCGGTTTCGACCTCGGGGCGGTCGGTGTTGCCGATCCAATCCCTTTCCCACTTGCGCTGACGGAAGGCGAAGTACTGAAGAGCCTTGCGTCCGATGAGGTAGTAGACAATCTCTTTGCCTTCAGAGTCGAGCTTCTCGGCGAGCTCTCCCGCTTCGCGAAGAACCTGTGACGAGAACGCGCCGGCAAGGCCACGGTCGGACGTGAAGATCACAACGGCCGATCGACGGTGAACGTCGGGTTGGGTCGTCAACGGGTGGTCGACGTTCGATCCGACGGCCACCGCGGTGACCGCTCGAGTCAGCGCCCGCGAGTACGGTGCTGCCGCCGACATGCGTGCTTGTGCCTTCTGAATTCGCGACGCCGAGATGAGTTCCATTGCGCGCGTGATTTTCTTCGTGGTCTGTGCCGACTTAATCTTTTGTCGGTAGATGCGAAGTTGCGCTCCCATGGTGTTCCTCCTCTCGGTTTACGGTCGAATTACTTGCGCTTGCGCGGCTTGACGATTGTGGCTTGTTCGACTTCGTCGGCGGGAAGAGCGTCGAACTCCTCCGAGCCGGCCTTGGTTCCGCCCTTGCCGCCCTGGAACGACGTGATGAACTTGTCGATTTCTTTCTCGAGGTCGGCCTCGGTGGCGTCATCGAGAACGTTGGTCGAACGGAGCGTGTCGAGAATCTTCGTGTTGCGACGAAGGTGCTCAATCAATTCCCGCTCGAAACGAAGAACGTCGGTGATTTCGAGTGTGTCGAGCTTGCCCTTGGTTCCCGCCCAAATCGACACCACCTGTTCCTCGACGGGGTACGGCGAGTACTGCGGCTGGCGCAAGAGTTCGGTCAGCCTCGCACCACGAGCGAGCTGACGGCGGCTCGTGGCGTCAAGGTCCGAGGCGAACATGGCGAACGCTTCGAGCGAGCGGTACTGAGCGAGCTCGAGCTTCAACGTTCCCGAGACCTTCTTGATCGACTTGACCTGAGCGTCACCACCAACACGCGACACCGAGATTCCGACGTCGACCGCGGGGCGCTGGTTAGCGTTGAAGAGGTCGGACTGAAGGAAGATCTGTCCGTCCGTGATCGAGATGACGTTGGTCGGGATGTAGGCCGAAACATCGTTCGCCTTTGTCTCGATGATGGGCAGGCCCGTCATGGAACCGGCACCCAGTTCGTCGGACAGTTTGGCGCAACGCTCGAGCAGACGCGAGTGCAGGTAGAACACGTCACCGGGGTATGCCTCACGTCCCGGCGGACGGCGAAGCAGCAGCGACACGGCACGGTAGGCCTCGGCTTGCTTGGACAGGTCATCGAAAATGATGAGAACGTGTTTGCCGGCGTACATCCAGTGCTGGCCAATCGCAGAACCCGTGTAGGGGGCGAGGTACTTGAAGCCCGCGGGATCCGAGGCAGGAGCAGCGACGATGGTCGTGTACGCCATGGCTCCGGCTTCTTCGAGTGCGCCCTTCACGGCCGCAATCGTCGAACCCTTTTGGCCGATGGCGACATAGATGCAGCGGACCTGCTTGTTCGTGTCGCCTGACTCCCAGTTCGCCTTCTGGTTGATGATGGTGTCGACGGCAATAGCGGTCTTACCCGTCTGGCGGTCGCCAATGATGAGCTGACGCTGGCCACGACCGACGGGAATCATCGCGTCGATTGCCTTGATGCCGGTCTGCAGCGGTTCGTGAACCGACTTACGCGCCATGACACCGGGTGCCTGAAGTTCGAGAGCGCGTCGACCGTCGGTCTTGATCGTACCGAGCCCGTCGATCGGGTTTCCGAGCGGGTCGATGACGCGACCGAGGTAGCCCTCGCCGACCGGAACCGAGAGAACCTCGCCCGTGCGGGTGACTTCCTGTCCGGCTTGAACACCCGAGAACTCGCCCAAGACGACGACACCGATGGAGTCCTCGTCGAGGTTCAGTGCGAGTCCCAGCGTGCCATCGGCAAACTTGATGAGTTCGTTCGCCATGACGCCGGGCAGTCCGTCGACGTGCGCAATTCCGTCGCCCGCGTCGATGACGTGTCCGACCTCTTTCGCGCTCGACTTCGACGGCTCGTACGACTTCGCGAAGTCGCCGAGCGCCTTGCGGATGTCATCCGGGTTGATTGTCAGTTCAGCCATTGTTTTTTCCCTTTGTGTGGCGGTTAGCCCGCGAGTTTCGACGAGAGTTCTGTGAGGCGCGAGCGGATGCTCGCGTCAATGGTGTCGTCTCCGACTTGGACCGTGAAGCCTCCGACGATGGTGTCGTCGACGATTTCATCGATGTGGTGTTCCCGACCGAACCGGGCGCGAAGCACCCCGGCAATACGATCGCGTTGCGCGGCGTCCAGAGGCGATGCGACGGTCACAATCGCGACCCCGCGCCCCTGCTGGTCCGCGACGATTTCCTGCGCCTGCGAGAGAAGGGTTCGAATTCGTCGGCCCCGCGGCTGACTCACGAGGTGGCGAACGATTGCGGTCGTCGAGTCGCTCGCCCCTTTCAGAACCGCACCAGCGAGTTGACGCTTGGCATCTGCCCCGCCTCGTTTGGCGCTCAGCGCGAGTTCGAGTTCGGGGTTCGCGGCCACGATGCGGGCGATAGCGAAAAGTTCCGCTTCAATCGCATCGGTCGAACCGCTCGCAATCACCCGCAGACCGATTTCTTCGATTCCCGCGAGCATCTCGTCGGCGGATGACCAACGTTCTCCGACAACCACGTGCAGAAGAGACTTCGCCGACGGATCGATGGCACCGACAACGCTGTCGATCAGGGCCGCTTTGGCTTTCGCATCAGCGACGGGGTTAGCAAGTGCAGCACGCAGCGCCGGGCTTGACCCGATGGCGCGACCAACGGACAGAATCGCGGCCCCAGCCACGATGCTCAATCCGTTCGACTTCGCGACCGCGGCCTTGGCCGAGATCATCGCGACGCGTGATGCGCTCCCCATTATTTTTTCTTCTCGTTCTTTTCGATGTCCGCGAGGAACCGGTCGACGACAGCCGAGGACGACTTGGCGTCCTTGACCTGTTCTCCGATGACACGACCGGCGAGTTCGAGAGCCAATTGCCCGACCTCGGATCGAAGCGACTGAATCGCCGCAAGGCGCTCGGCTTCGATTTGCTGTTGGGCTTTGGCCGTGATGGCCGCTGCGTCCGCCGATGCCTGGTCTTTCAGCTCCGCAAGAATGAGAGCGCCCTCCGAGCGTGCCTTGTCCTTGATGTCGGCGGCTTCCGCTCGCGCTTCCTGCAGAAGGGCGTTGTACTTGTCGAGAGCGACAGCCGCTTCTTTCTGCGCCGATTCCGCGAGAGCGATTCCACCTTCGATTTTCTCGGCTCGGGCGTCCAGCGTCTTTTGCATGTTCGGGAGAACAATCTTCCAGAACAAGAAGAGCACGATGGCGAACGGAATAATCGACCAGACGATGTCGTAAATCGCCGGGAGAAGGGGGTTCGGAACGGCCTCAGCCGATTCCGCCGCCCACACGAATGATTGCAGCATGTCTAATCCTTGCTGTTAGTTAGACGAAGATGAAGCCGGTTGCGATACCGACGAAGGCGAGTGCCTCGGTGAACGCAATACCGATGTACATGAGGACCGTGAGGCGCCCCTGGAGTTCGGGTTGACGTGCAACCGACTCGATCGTCTTGCCGACGACGATTCCCACGCCGATGGCGGGTCCGATGGCTGCGAGACCGTAGCCAATTGTTGCGATGTTTCCCGTGATTTCTGCGAGAACCATGATGTTTCCTTCCGTTGTGACCCGAGTGGATCGTTGTGGTTAGTGCTCTTCCGCCAGCGCGAGCTGGAGGTAGACAGCGGTCAAGAGAGTGAAAACGTAGGCCTGAAGTACAGCGACCAAGATTTCAAAGAGTGAGAAGGCGATGCCGAACGCGAGGGTTCCCGCGCCACCGATGTAGCCGTACCACTGGCCAACACCGAGGACAAAGAAGTGGGTCGCCGAGAACAGCAGGACGAGAAGAAGGTGACCGACGATCATGTTCATGAGCAATCGGAGGGTGAGTGTCACCGGTCGCAACACGAAAGTCGACAGGAGTTCGATCGGGGTGACGACGATGTAGAACGCTTTTGGCACACCCGACGGGAACAGCGCGTTCTTGAGGAATGCACCGGGATGTTTCTTCAAGCCCGCATAGATGAACGTAATGTACGACACAACAGCCAGGACCAGCGGAATACCGATGACCGACGAACCCGCAATGTTGAAACCGGGCACGATTCCGGTGATGTTGAGGAACAACACGAGGAAGAAGATGGTGGTGAGAATCGGGAGGAAGCGGCGACCGTCTTTTTTGCCGAGAAGGTCTTCGGCGATGTTGACGCGAACCAGGTCGAGGGCCATCTCG
>JBIIFF010000096.1:0-3877 GCA_044237445.1 Microbacteriaceae bacterium
AATCGCTGGCCAGGCCGCTCGGGCTGCATCGAGGTCCTCGGCGACGTAGGTGTGGGCGAGAAGACCCGCAATCCCGGCGGGTCCCGCGACGACGTCGATGGCGGACTGGACTCCCGAGATGGTGGTGACAGACAGCGCGGAACCGTCAGTATCGGCAAGAACCACTTCGACACGGCCTGCGTCGGTCTTGGTGGCGTGTTCGAGAGCGTCCAGTGCACTGTCCCGCGTGTCGGCGAGAATCGCGTCGGCGAGCCCGCCGAGCGCAGCGGCGATGGCCGCTTCGAAGCCGGGCGTGACCGTGATGTGATCGGCGACTAACCCGCGGATACCCTTGCGACCCGTCACCGAGCCTCGACCGTCCGTGGATTCGAGTGCCGACGACAACGCCGAGACGCGCGCCGCGAGGGCGTCGCGTTCGCGCTCGAGTGTGTGCAGGGCCTCTCGATCGGAGTCCACCGCAGACTGCAGGTCGAGAACGCGGACGTCCGCAGCCGTTACCGCGGTTTCGAGTTCCGAGTTGGTTCCGCCCGGAGCGTCCTCGATTTCGGACAACGCCGACTCGGCTTCGGTCTGTCGAAGGGCTGCGGCCTCACGAGCGCTTTCACTGCGCAGGAGTTCGCCCTGCGCTCCGGCAACTCGGGAACGGGCGAGGTCGACGCGGCCCTCGAGGGCGGCGCGGTCACGGTCGTGCTGCGTGATCCGTTCGCCCTGCTCGGCAATAGAGGCGTCCAACGCATCGAGGTTCGCCGCGGCCTCGGCGGTTGCGGCGGCCGCCCCACCGACCGTGACCTCCATTTCGCTGACCTGCAGTTCGAGAGCGACAACCTCGGCACGCGCCGCATCCACCATCTCGTCCGAAATCGCGAGAAGCGGCGTCGACTCGGTGACGTCCTGCGACAACAACGTGATGCGGTCACGAATGATCTGGTTGAGGTTTCGAAAGCGGTCCCTGACCTGTTCCAGTTCGAACGCGACCCGTCGGTGTGCGTCCACCGCATCCGACGTGAGTTCCTGTTCCAGCGTTCGGATTCGAAGGGAAGCGTGGTCCAACTGGTCGGACACCGCGATGCGCTCGGTCTGCCGCTCCGTCTCGGTGTTCTGATGGTCGTTGATGTCACGCCGAAACGCCACCACATCCGACGCAATAATTCGGGCGCGTGCGTCGCGAACAACCGCGGCAATGTTTTGTGCTTCCCGCGCGACTTCGGCCTGTTGGCCGAGCGGTTTCAATTGGCGACGGATTTCTCCCGACAGATCGTTGAGCCGCGTCAGGTTCGCCTGCATCGCCTCAAGTTTTCGGACCGTCTTTTCTTTACGGCGACGGTGTTTGAGAATTCCGGCGGCCTCTTCGATGAACCCACGGCGATCCTCGGGGGTTGCCGACAAGACGGTGTCCAGTCGTCCCTGACCGACGATGACATGCATCTCGCGACCGAGACCCGAATCCGACAACAGTTCCTGAACATCGAGGAGTCGGCATGACTCGCCATTGATGGCGTATTCGGACTGACCGTTGCGGAAGAGGATTCGAGAAATCGTGACCTCGGTGTAGTCAATCGGCAATGCGCCGTCCGAGTTGTCGATGGTGAGGATGACCTCGGCTCGACCGAGGGGACCGCGGGTGTCCGTCCCCGCAAAGATGACGTCGTCCATCTTGCCGCCGCGGAGCGTCTTGGCGCCCTGCTCGCCCATCACCCAGGCGAGTGCGTCGACCACGTTGGACTTCCCCGACCCGTTCGGGCCGACGACAGCGGTGACCCCGGGTTCGAACTGGAAGGTCGTTGGCTGAGCGAACGACTTGAAGCCCTTGAGGGTCAGGGACTTCAGGAACATTCCTCCATTATCCCGAAAGCTAGGACCCTTGCCGACCGAGAACATTGCCGTTTCGGCTGTAGAGTGAAACTCACTTCAACTCGAGAAAGGTCGTTCCAACGTGCGCCACAACTTCTTCCGCGGTTTGGGAGCTCTCGCAGCCGCCTCCGCACTGTTAAGCCTTTCCCTTCCCGCGCACGCTCTGGTTCTTACGCCACAAGACGGGCAAGTCGACAACGGTATTGACGTTTATATGTCCGCGCCGACCGTCCAAGGTTCATTTGTCTCGGGGGGCGTGACAGAAGACTTCGACCTCGGTTGTGGAAGCACCTGGGCCATGGGCGCGATGGTGGGCCCCTGCGACGGCATTCCGGCTGACGCATACGGCGGAGCGTCCACCGAAGCCGGTACTCCGACAACGGGCGGCGCGGGAAGCCCCTACGGGCGAGTCGCCTCTGGCGACACAATCACCATCACGCTGACGACGCCAGCCAGCTATCTCGGTTTCTGGTGGACCGGAGGCGACCCGGGAAACGTCTTCCGGTTTTATTCGCAGGGAGACATGATCGCGGAATACACAACCGCAGCGGTCGTCGACATCCTCACGCAGTCGAGCCTCACCACAGAAGACGGAGACGTGTACCAATCCGATGCCTACATGTCGAACCCCGTTTCAGCCGATCAAACGGACGAACCATACGTTTATCTCCACATCCTCGCAAAGGGTGACTTTACATTCGACACCTTTACCTTCACGCACGAGCGTGAAGTGGGTTACTTCGAGTTCGACAATGTCGTCACGAACACCGTTGAGGTGACACCAACGAACGACCTCGTCTACGTCAGTTCTTATGGAGATCGCGTTGCCGACGAGACTTCCGGCGGAGGAGGCGGCGGCGAAGGCTCGTCGCCCAACTCGCTCGCGTCGACCGGCTTCGAACCACTTGGATTAGCAGCGCCATCGTTAGCTCTGATTGTCGGTGGAGCTGCACTGATCGCCGTGCGTCGCCGCCGCGCATCCTAGCCAGCGTGCGTTTTAGCTTCTCGCACGACGAGAGCGTTGACAGCGGGGGCAAAAGTGCGACGAACGGTTCTGCCACGGTTCGCGAACAATCAACGTGTCACATCGCGCACAGGGCTTGCCGTCCTGTCCGTAGGCGTTGAGCGACACGTCGAAGTACCCGGATTCGCCGTTGACGTTGACGTACAGCGCGTCGAACGATGTGCCGCCAGCATCGAGCGCCGTGGTCATCACCCCACGGACCGCATCGAACAGTCGGCGGTAATCAATCGGGCGGATTCGGTCAGCGGGTGTCGCATAGTGAATCTGAGCAGCCCACAACGCCTCGTCGGCATAAATGTTTCCGATTCCCGAGACGAGACCCTGGTTGAGCATGGCGACCTTCACCCCGGTCGTCCGCTTTCGGAATCGAGCGATGAGCGCGTTGACATCGAGCGCCGGGTCGAGAATGTCCCGCGCAATGTGGGTAACCGAGGAAGGTACGCGTGAGGAGTCCGAACCGAGACCGGCGGGAAATCCGTCCGACCCGTCAACCAACGAGTCCAGCGCGAGCGAACCAAAGAGACGCTGGTCGACGAACGCGACCGGCGATCGGCCGTCGAGAACGAGCCGGACGCGTTCGTGCCGGATTGGCTCACCGTCGACAATGCGAATCTGTCCACTCATTCCGAGGTGGAGGACGAGTGCATCGCCCGTGTCCAGCGGGCACCAAACGAACTTTCCGCGACGTACGGCCGACTCGATTCGAGCACCCGACAGAGTTTTCGCAAAATGCGCGGCACTTCCCGGATGGCGCTTGAGCGCGCGGGCGTCGTAGACCGTGACGTCGGTGACTTTCGCACCGACCAGATGAGTCAGAAGACCTCGGCGAACAACCTCGACCTCGGGAAGTTCGGGCATTGGTTATCGCGATAACTCGGCGAGCGCCTGCTGCGCAGCGGCGACTTCGGCGGTTTTCTTGCTCGAGCCGCTTCCGGAACCGAGATTGATTCCGTCGCTCGAAACTGTCGCGTGGAACTGGCGGGAGTGGTCAGGGCCTTCCGA
>JBIIFF010000090.1:0-4425 GCA_044237445.1 Microbacteriaceae bacterium
GACCTCAGTGAACACCTTGACCCAGTCTCCGCCGTCGTGGGCGTCACGCACGCCCCATACCGCCGCGTGCTGGACTCGCTCACGACGCTCGGGGCCGACGTGATTTTTGCCGGGCACACTCACGGCGGGCAGGTCTGCATCCCTTGGCTCGGTGCCCTCACCACGAACAGTGACCTTCCGTTGTCGCTCGCCCGCGGTTTGGCCGTCTGGAATCGCTTGGACCGCACAGCGTTCCTGAACGTCAGTGCGGGCATCGGGACATCGATTTTCGCCCCCGTACGTTTCGCCTGTCCCCCCGAGGCGGTTCTCGTGACCCTTCGCGCGAAGGACATCGGGTACGCTTAGGGGTTAGTTACGGGGTGTGGCGCAGCTTGGTAGCGCGCGTCGTTCGGGACGACGAGGTCGCAGGTTCAAATCCTGTTACCCCGACAAAGTAGCAGGTCCGCCCTTTGGCGGACCTGCTACTTTTTTCCGGGACAACCGGCGGGGCCCCGTCGCGCCGGTAACGGGCAACCGCACCCACAGACTCAGCTGAGACCATCCCGACAATTCGCGGTTGACCGTCCGTGCCGATGGGGTGTACCCCGACAACGAAGAAGGTTCGCCACTCGGCGGACCTTCTTCGTTTCTGCGGCTTGTATCCGCCGCTAGGACGAAAACGTGATGGCGATTCCTGCGTCCGACATTTCTCGAATCGCCGCAATGGACGAGTCGGGTTTTATACCGACGCACAGGTTGCTGAGAACCGTCACCGTATAGCCAGCCTGCAGACCGTCCAGCGCGGTAGCGCGAACACAGTGGTCGGTGGCGATACCGACGATGTCGACGTGGCTCACCCGCGCCTTCGACAGAACCGCATCGAGCGTTGCTCCGCCGGGGGTCTGCCCTTCGAAAGCAGAATAGGCGGGAACCCCATCGCCTTTGTAAATCTGGACATCGATGAGTGAGGTTTCGATTGCGGGGTTGTACGCGGCACCCGTCGTTCCTTGAACGCAGTGCGGCGGCCAGGTGGACACCAAATCAGGCTTCGCTGCGAAGTGGCCGCCGTTGTCCCCCGTCGGCGAGTGCCAGTCGCGTGAGGCAATCACTAGGGCATAGTGGCTCTTTTGTCCTCGAACGTAGTCAGCGATTGCGGTCGCGGTGACATTTCCGCCTTTCACCGCGAGCGATCCACCCTCGGTGAAATCGTTTTGCACATCGATGACCAGCAATGCGCGCTGGATTTTTTTGTTAGAAAGAGGCAAGGTTCGACCCACAGGAGTACATGCCCGCGACGACATCATCAATGGCCGCCTGTGCGCTGGAATCCACTTTTCCGCGGGCCACGACGACGAAGTACGTGCGTCCGTTGCCCTTGGTGTCGATCCGGCCGGCGAGCGCATACACGCCGTTGATCCACCCCGTTTTCGCTTGCACGTGCCCACGAGCGACAGCCGCCGATCCCGTGAAGCGGGTCGCGAGCGTCCCCGATTCTCCGGCTACGGGGAGTGCCTTACCGATGACGGACAGTTTCTTGTCGCCGTCGAAAATCTGAGTGACAAGTTCCACGACGGCTCGTGGCGGAAGGAGGTTCTTGGCCGATTCGCCGCTGCCATCGACGATGGTTCCACCAGTCATGTCCACGCCGAAGGTGTTCAACGAACCGAGCATCAGTTGTTGGATTGAATCAGCGCTTCCGTCAAATCCAGCCTCAACCGATGACGCGCGAATGAGAAATTCGGCAAGGGTGTTGTCCGAATTCAGCAACATCTGCGACACCAAGGACGACACGGGTGCGGATTTAACCGACGCAAGTTCGCGGGCATTAATCGGCGCGCTTTGGAAATCGATATCAACGTCTCCCGGACCATTTCCCGCCTGCTCGAGTGCGTCGACGAACGCACTGGCAGCGCGACCCGCGGGATCGGTTGATCGTGGGCTGGTCTGCAACCCGGGGTTTGCGCGGTCTCCGTCCACCATGAAGGGAACGATAAGCGGTTGATACCCGATTGTTCGCTCCGATACCGGCCACGACGGGTGCCACGCGTCGTCGATGGGGAACCGTGACAGATCGACGAGCACACGCGTGATCGTGGGGCTTTCGGGGTATCTCTCCTGATACGCGGCCACGGTCTGCGAGGCGAGATCAGAGAGGCTGGGCGCTCCCGAATACACACTGGATCCACCGGCGCGAAGCGTCGGGTCACCGCCACCAATCACAATCACGGTGCCGGCACTCGATCCTTCTACGACTCGGGTGGTGAGGCGCCCCGCGGGGCCCAACGTGTCGAGCGCCACCGTTGCGGTCAGAATCTTGACGACGCTTCCCATGGCGATGGGCTTATCCGTGTTGTCCGACAGAAGTTGGTTACCGGTGTCGCCGTCCACCGCGAGCGCCGTCTGAGTTCCGAGCGGTCGAGCACCAAGCAACTTGCTGATGGAACAGGTCCGAACACCCTCAGGATCGACGATCTCAGCGGGAAGCGGTCGGGCTTCGGTAGTGGGGATGATCTCTGGTTGATTCGACGCCGCCGTCGCAAAAAACCCGCCCGCAAACGACACTCCGGTGAGCAGAACACCGACGATTCCGAGCACAAGGAACGGGTTGCGGGCACGTTTCACAGGCACGGGCGTTGCGCTCTGTTCCGTTGACATCGTGTTGGTCCTCCCACTCCGGCAATCATCTCGAGCCGACTACGAGGTTCGAACTCGTGACCTTCTGTTTACAAGACAGATGCTCTACCAGCTGAGCTAAGTCGGCGATTACCCCAGAGTACCAAAGGCATTCCGAGGAACCCGTGTGTTACTGAGCGCCGGCCGCCGCAACAACCGCCCGGAGGAACTCTTCCGAGTTGAATGGCAGGGGCGCTGCCGGGTCATAGGACGGGTTGAATTGCTTTCCGTTGATCAGGACGGTCGGCGTTCCCTGCACACCCGTGAACTTCTTGTCCAGGTTGTTGATGGCGATGTCCCCCGAAATGGCACGTTCTGTGGCCGATTTCACCCAGTCTTTGAAGGTCCCATCGTTGATGCAAGACTCAACCTCGGGTCCCGCACCCGCACTCGTCGCCAACTCGATGAGCTGGTCATCCGTCAAACCTTCGGTGTCTTCTGCAGGTTGATTTTTGAAGAGCGCATTATGGAAAGCAAGGAATGAGTTGGGGTAGCTGTTGGCGACACACCCCGCCGCGTTCGCCGCACGCAGCGAGTACTGAGTTCCCTGCGATCGGTTGGTCAGAATTGCGATGGGATGAATCTCGACTGTGGCAGCACCGAGTGACAACAGTTCGGCAATCGCGGCGCTGTTGGCTTCTTCGAATTGGCGACAAAGTGGGCACAGGTAGTCGACCCACAGCGCAATCTCAACAACATCCGCGGCGTTCGCCGGCGTCGCCACGGGACTCGCATCGGGCTCAAGGGCCGGGGTCTGCACGGCAACGTCTCCGGCACCAATCTTGATTCCGTCGCTCTGCATGTTGAGCGGACCGGGGCCTGCGGGCTGGAGTCCGGACAGAACAACCGCGACAAGTACGCCGATAACGGTAACGGCGGTGACACCCAAACTCAATTGGATGAAAATGCGGTTCCGCTTTTCACGGGCGCTTCCCTTGAGTCGCATTTCGCGAGCCTTTTCACGGGCGAGTTCGCGGGCTTGGTTGCGGTTCGGGCGCTGTGCGTTCATAACGGGATTTCCTGACTTCAAAGCGCAGTGTGCGCGACGGTCGTGACAACTTTCCTAGTTTATCGCGGATGCCCGTTACGGCAATTTAACTTGGACCTATCCGCGCGACTGTCGCCCGGAACTCAGCGCTTGTCGCCTCGACGCATCGCAATTTCATACAGGGTGATCGATGTCGCAATTCCCGCATTGAGCGATTCCGTTGCCGCCCCAATCGGAATGGACACAATCGCGTCGCAATTTTCGGTGACGAGTCGGGTCAAACCCTTGCCTTCACTCCCGACCACAATCAACAGCGGACGGTCAGAGATATCAATTTGTGGCAGCGTCATGTCGCCGTCGCCGTCAAGCCCGATGACGAAAACCCCGCGGTCTTTGAATGCCTTGATGGTCTGATTCAGGTTCGACGCCATTGCGACCGGCAACCGCGCGGCGGCTCCTGCCGAGGTCTTCCACGCCGCCGCCGTCACACCAACGCTTCGGCGCTGTGGCACGATGATGCCGTGCCCGCCGAAGGCGGCAGCTGACCGGATAATCGCCCCAAGGTTGCGGGGATCCGTGATGCCGTCGAGGGCGACGAAGAGGGGAACCTCACCCCGACCTTCGATGTAATCGAGCAACTCGAGTGGGTGCTTGTATTCGTAGGGCGGAACCGCCAGCGCAATCCCCTGGTGAACCGAATTCTCGCCGCACAACCGATCCATTTCGGGGCGCATGATTTCGAGGATGGCGATCCCCTTTTTCGTGGCAAGCGACAACGCTTCCTT
>JBIIFF010000024.1:0-16020 GCA_044237445.1 Microbacteriaceae bacterium
TCTAGCGGAAGTGATTCGCCGTACAGTTGCGAACCCTCGAACGCAGCGAGTCGAATGATGTCGCCGGAACGACCTGCTTCACCGCGGGACTCGACCAGCGATTTGCCATTCTCGCGGGACATCAGCTGCGCCATTTCTTCGGCACGTTCGTCCGCGAGCCCGGCGGCGCGGGTCAGTATCGCGAAACGCGCGTGTGCGGGGGTTCGACGCCACACCTCAAAACCGCGAACCGCGGCATCGATGGCGAGTTCGGCGTCCGCGGGGCGTGCAAGAGCCACTTCGCCAACAATCTCCCCGTTGAACGGCGAGGTGACGTGCTCTGTTTCGCCGGCCAGGGCCGAAACCCATTCACCACCGATCAGGAGGGAATGAGACGTCATCGGTGACCTCCGTCAAGTGTGTGGAACATTCCACAATTCGGGGCAACGCTACCACGCGAACGATTGACGCAACAGGCGGTAATTGACCGACAAGGGGTTAGGCCAGTGCTGCGACGATGCTCGTCAGAATCGGGGCGACGACGAGCGCGGGCAACATGTCGGCGACGGACACGGCACGGAGGTTCAGCAGTCGCAGACCCACACCGAGCAAGAGGACACCGCCCGTGGCTGTGAGTGCCATGATGTGGGAACCGGGCAGAATCGACCCGAGCGCGAACGCAGCGAGCGTCAGGAGTCCTTGCCAGATTCCGACGGGCAACGCGGCGAAGGCGACACCCCAGCCGAGCGATGCGGCAAAGGCGATGGACGCAAAACCGTCGAGCACCGATTTCAACACGAGTTGGTCGATTCCGAGGCCCATGCCGTCGCTGATAGAGCCGAGGATGGCCAGCGGCCCGATTGCAAAGATGAGCGATGCGTCGACGAACCCCTGGATGAATCGTTCGCGCCCGGAGGATGCGTCGGATTTCGCCCCCATCTTGGCGTGGAGGAAGGACCCGAAGAGTTCGAGCCGCGATTCGATTCCGAGCAAAGACCCGATGATGCTGCCAATCAAGAGCGATCCGATGACGATGAGGAACGGTGCGGCTGCGCCGACGGCTCCAACGAACGCGGGGTCGCCGAGGGCGGCCAGATTGAGCCCGCCCATGATGAGGGTGATGAGCCCGAGGGCGTCGGTGACGACGCGGTTCGTGCGTTCGGGGAGTTTTGACCCGATAGCGACGCCGACCGCAGAACCCGTGACAATCGTGCCGATGTTGATGAGTGTGCCGAGTCCGATCATGTCTCTCATTATCCCGAACGGGGGTTCATCGTTATCGCCGTGCGCTCAAGAAGCTCGCGAGCGACTCGAATCGCGGGGCTGTTGGCGCTTGCGCGACGGGCAGCGGTGAATACAGTTCGGCGCGGATCGTCGGGAAGCCCGAGCAGGTCGACGGTGACGGGACGGCCCACCCACGCCAGCCCTGTCAGAAGCGCGACGGCGTGACCAGATTCGACGAGCCGGATGTGCGCTTGGATGTCGGCGGTTTCAAATTGAACGTCGGGGTCGAACCCCGCTCGGCGGCACGCCTGTTCCGCCCAGTGCCGTGACGCCGCACCGCGCGGTTCCATGGCCCACGGAAGTCCGCGGGTGTCCTCCAATGTCCGAATCGAATGTTCTTCGGCGATTTGACGAGAGACGCCAAGTCGGATGGAATCGGTCGTCAGGTCGATCCGATCGAGTTCGGGGTGACGCGGCGCAGCGTGGCCCGGGTATTCCTCGGCGACGACGAGATCGAAATCGCGCATCCAGGTCGCATCGAGTGCCGCTTCTGGTTCTCGTTGCGTGACATCAATCCGCAGGTTCGGGTAGTCGGCCCTCACCATTGTGAGCATGTCGGGAATGAGCGCGAGAGCGGCCGACTGGAAGACGGCGAGTCGAATTGTGCCGGTGGGCTGGCTGAACGATTCTGCGACGTCTGACTCGGCGCGTTCGAGGCGTTCGAGGATTGCGGTCGTGTGTTCGACCAGAATTTCGGCCTGGGGCGTCAACGAAACGGTCCGACCCGTTTTGCGCAACAGCGGGACACCGACTTCGCGTTCAAGGATGGCGAGTTGTTGCGACACCGCGCTGGGGGTGTACAGGAGCGCGTCGGCTACTTCGGCGAGCGTCCCGCGAAGTTTGACCTCACGCAATAGTCGAAGTCGCTTTAGGTCGTACATTCGCATCCCAACACATTAGATATTCTAAACAATATTATTTAGTAGGAGCAACTTTGTCTAAACAATATTCTTTGCCAGACTTAGCCCATGAAGAAGGACGCCGCCTCCCCGAAAATCGCCGACGACACTGTTGAACTCGTTCGGCACTGGCTCACTACGGCCGACAAGTTCCCCGTCGATGTCAGTGCGACTCGACTCGCGGGAATCCTTCGAGACCCCGACGGTCTCGCGTTCACGGTCGGTTTCGTCGATGGCGTCGTTCGACCGGAAGACCTGCGCGTCGCCGCTCGGAAGTTACGAGCGATCGCGCCGAACGTTCCCGCCTTCTTGCCGTGGGTGATGCGCGTCGCGGTTCGGCTTGGCGGATTTTTCGCACCGATCCTTCCAGGGGTCGTTATCCCGATTGCCCGATTCGTTCTGCGAAAGATGGTCGGGCACCTCATTGTCGACGCGACCCCCTCGAAACTCGGTTCGGTCATTTCGAAACTGAAAAAGCCGGGCATTCGGCTCAACATCAATCTTCTGGGCGAGGCGGTGCTCGGCGAACGCGAAGCGGCGAAGCGGCTCAAGGGAACCACTGAGCTCATCCAACGCGACGATGTCGATTATGTGTCAATCAAGGTGTCGGCGACGGTCGCGCCGCATTCGCCGTGGTCATACGAACAGAACGTCGCGCACGTCGTCGAGCGCTTGTTACCCCTCTACAAACTCGCGGTCAAGGGCAAGAAACAGACCTTCATCAACCTCGACATGGAAGAGTTCAAAGACCTGGACATCACGATTGCGGTCTTCACCACAATCCTGGACCGAACCGAATTCGCGAGGCTTGAAGCCGGGATCGTCCTGCAGGCATATCTGCCCGATGCTCTTGCCGCGATGATGCATCTGCAGACGTGGTCGGCTGCCCGCCGAGCCCGGGGTGGCGCGGGAATCAAGGTGCGCATCGTCAAAGGCGCCAACCTGCCGATGGAACGAGTCGAATCGGCAATCCACGATTGGCCGCTTGCGACCTGGTCAACGAAACTCGAGAGCGACACGAACTACAAGCGCGTTATCAACTATGCACTCGACACGAAACGCATCGAGAATGTCCGAATCGGCGTCGCGGGACACAACCTCTTCGACCTCGCTTACTCGTGGCTTCTCGCCCAGAAGCGCGGGGTTCAATCGGGAATCGAATTCGAGATGCTGCTGGGGATGGCCCCCGGCCAAGCCGAAGCGGTCAAACGCGATGTCGGCGCACTGCTGTTGTACACGCCCGTCGTTCACCCCGCCGAATTCGACGTCGCGATCGCGTACCTGATTCGACGACTCGAGGAAGGCGCGAGCCAAGACAACTTCATGTCGGCGGTGTTCGATTTGTCGAAGAACGAAGATCTGTTCGCACGCGAAAAGGGTCGATTCCTTGACTCTCTCGCCGCCCTCGACGACAAGGTCCCCACGTCCAATCGGGTCCAGGATCGACGAGCGAAACAGCCATCGATGCCGACGGATGATTTCCGAAACGCCGCCGATACCGACCCCGCCATCGCGGCCAACCGCGAATGGGGTGCTGCGATCATCGCGCGGATCGAGAAGTCGACGGCGGGAAAAGAGACGGTCGCGGCAAACCTCGTCAAGAGCGCGAAAAAACTCGACGATGTCATCACCCGGGCAACGACGTTAGGCGCGGCGTGGAGCCGGCTTCCGGCGGCCAAGCGGGCGTCTATCTTGCACAAGGCGGGGGAAGCGCTCGAAGCCCGTCGCGCCGAACTCATGGAGATCATGGCCCACGAGACGGGAAAGACACTCGACCAGTCCGACCCGGAGGTCACCGAGGCAATCGACTTCGCCCACTATTACGCCGAAAGCGCGAAAGCGCTCGGGGCCATCCCCGGCGCGACGTTCACGCCGGCGCGACTGACGGTCGTGACCCCACCGTGGAACTTCCCGGTCGCGATTCCGGCCGGGTCGACCCTCGCGGCGCTCGCGGCCGGCTCGCCCGTGATTATCAAGCCCGCACGCACTGCGCGTCGAAGCGGCGCGGTCATGGTCGAAGCGCTGTGGGCAGCGGGTGTCCCGAGGGACGCGCTGCAGCTCGTGACGTTCTCGGACAAATCTCTTGGCTCGCAGTTGGTGTCCGACCCCCGGGTTGACCGTGTCATCCTCACGGGAGGCTACGAAACGGCCGAGGCGTTCCGGGAACTTCGTAACGACCTGCCGCTTCTCGCCGAAACGAGTGGCAAAAACGCCATTATCGTCACCCCCAGCGCCGACCTCGACCTCGCCGCCAAGGACGTCATCTACTCGGCGTTCGGGCACGCTGGTCAAAAGTGTTCCGCGGCGTCGCTCGTCATCCTCGTTGGTTCGGTTGCAACCTCTGCCCGTTTCCGCAATCAACTGATAGACGGTGTCACAAGCCTCAAGGTCGGGTATCCGTCTGACCCCACGACGCAAATGGGGCCGATTATCGGCCCAGCGGACGGGAAACTTCTGTCGGCGCTGACGACCCTCGGGTCGGGCGAGTCCTGGCTGGTGGAACCACGGATGCTCGACAAATCCGGCCAGTTGTGGTCGCCCGGTGTTCGCGCCGGCGTTTCTGCGGGAAGCGAGTTCCACCTCACCGAATACTTCGGACCGATTCTGGGCGTTATGACGGCTCGCACCGTGGACGAGGCAATCGACATGGTCAACGCGATTGAGTACGGGCTCACCTCGGGACTGCATTCACTGGAATCCAGCGAGATCGAGACCTGGCTTGACCGCATCGACGGCGGAAACCTTTACGTCAACCGAGGAACGACGGGTGCCATCGTGCAACGCCAGCCCTTCGGCGGTTGGAAAAAGTCCTCGGTCGGGGCCGGGTCCAAGGCGGGCGGGCCGAATTATTTGTTCGGGCTCGGTTCGTGGTCGGACGCTGACACCCGAGCGGGTGGAGTGGACCTTACGGTCGACCGCGTTCAGGAACTCCTCGCCGCTCTTCCCGAGTTCGACTCGGTGACCGCGGCCGGACGTGCGTGGCTCGAGCGCGCCGCCCTACTCGACGAGGAAACGTGGCGGACCGAATTCGGGATCGCGCGGGACGTCTCCGACGTCGGGGTTGAGCGCAACGTGTTCCGTTATCGCCAATTCCCCGACCCCGTCATCGTTCGATTCTCGGACGGCGCAGAACCCACCGAATTGTTGCGGGTAATGATTGCGGCATTCCGCGCGGGGAACAATCCGCTTGTCTCGGCCTCGGGGTGGCTCGAAACCAAAATCGCTCGGGTGCTGGGCGAGCTCGGGGTGTCGGTCGAAATCCAAACCGAACGTGAATGGGAAGAGGACCTCGGTCGTCGCGAAAAGGAACTCTCGGGGCGGCGCGTTCGGCTCGTCGGTGGGAATCCGTCGACGATAACGTCCGCGACCGGGGGTCGACCAGATTTGGCGATTTGGTCGGGTCCGGTCGTCACAGCAGCCCGCATCGAAATGCTTCCGTTTCTTCGCGAACAGGCGGTCAGCATCACGGCACACCGGTTCGGAACACCCAGCCAGCTCACCGATCACATCGAACTGGGTCACTAAACGGAAAAGGCCCCCGACAATCCGGGGGCCTCGAATCGTGGCTCCGACGGGCGTCGATCCCGTGACCTCTCGATTTTCAGTCGAACGCTCTACCAACTGAGCTACAGAGCCAAGGAGTTTGTCACTCCTAGACAAAAGAGCCTCTCGCGAAAGAGACTCTGACGTCCGCGACCCTGACGGGACTTGAACCCGCGACCTCCGCCGTGACAGGGCGGCACGCTAACCAACTGCGCTACAGGGCCTTGCATATTGAATTGTAGACCTGCGTGACCCCAACGGGATTCGAACCCGTGCTACTGCCGTGAAAGGGCAGCGTCCTAGGCCACTAAACGATGGGGCCGTGTCATGCCTCCGAGGATGCGTAACTGTCCAGAGTTTACGGGGAATTGTTCGCCCACGCAAACCGCCCGCCGCGCCTCAATGACGGAAAAGCACGCGACTCGCGTTTACCCTGAGAGAACTAATGTTTCAGAGGGGGTGATGGACGTGCGCAAAATCTGGTTGGGTATCGCGGCGTTCGTTGCCGGCGTCGGGTTGCTGCTCGGGTCCGTTGTCACGAATGAATTGGCGTTCGCCGCCCAATACCCGTCGTGGGCGGACGTTCTCAAGGCTCGCCAGAACATCGCCCTGAAAGAAAAGGCAATTGCCGAGATAAAGAACATCATTCGCGGCCTGGAAAAAAAGGTGGAAGCGGCGACGGCGGAAGCGCAACGTGTCGGCACGATCTACCAAGAGGCGCAGCTGCTCTATGACGAGGCGGCGTACAAGGCCGACATGTTGCAGGCTCAAGCCGATGAAGCCACAAAATCGGCGGATGCATCACGAATTCGCGCCGGCCAGTTCGTGTCGGAACTCGCCCGGGTGGGAAACGTCAACATTTCGACAAGCCTGCTGTCCGATGCTTCCGGTGCGGACGACCTGCTCAGCCGGCTCGGTTTTGCGTCGATCATCGCGTCCCAAGCGGACGGAATTTACCAGGCGGCAATCCGTGACAAGAACACCGCCCAGTCCCTGACGGACCAGGCCGAAATCGCGAAAAGAGAACGCGACATTTTGCGCGACGCCGCCGAGGCGTCCTTCCAAATCGCACAGGACGCGGCCATCGAGGCCGAGAACATGTTTCAGGAACAACAGGCCCATCAGGCGACACTGATGGCACAGTTGGCGACACTCGTTGAAAATCGGCGCGTCACCGAGGAGCAATATCAGGAAGGCGTCGAGGCCGGCGGAACCGCCGGAAGTGACCTTCCGCCGGGTGCTATTTCATCGAAAGGATGGGCGCGGCCTGCGGCCGGCTACATCTCGAGCGGTTTTGGCTACCGAACTCATCCGATCTACAACGTCGTGAGGTTGCATGCCGGAACCGATCTTGCGGGCGGCTGTGGAGTCCCGATCTACGCCGCGCGCGGCGGGCAGGTCGTTTACGCCGGATGGAATGGCGGTTACGGAAACTTCATCCTCATCAACCACGGCGATGGAATCTCCACGGGCTACGCCCACATCGCGACCGGTAAAACCTTCGTGCGATATGGCGAGCAGGTGTCAACCGGCACCCACATCGCGAACGTTGGTTCGACGGGTGGGTCGACCGGATGCCACCTTCACTTCGAAGTGCGGGATGGCGGCAAGGCCATCAATCCCGTCCCCTTCATGCGGGGCAAGGGAATCACTCTCGGTTAGTTAGTGGCCTTTTACGAAACGGGCGATACCGTCTTCGACGATTTGTTCGGCCTCGGCGCGCCCCTGCCAGCCCTCGGTCTTGACCCACTTGCCCGGTTCGAGGTCCTTGTAGTGCTCGAAGAAGTGTTCGATTTCTTTCTTCGTGAACTCGGGGATGTCATCGATGTCCTGGATGTGTGACCAACGCACGTCCTTTTCGAGGACGGCGATGACTTTGGCGTCGCTACCGCCGTCGTCGGTCATGTTGAACACGGCGACGGGGCGAACCTTCAACCCGACCCCGGGGAAGAGAGGGTAGTCGAGCAGGACGAGCACGTCGACCGGGTCGCCGTCGAGTCCGATGGTGTTCTCGAAAAAGCCGTAGTCGGTCGGATACACGAAAGACGTGAATAGGACGCGGTCGAGGTAGACGCGCCCGTTGTCGTGGTCAATCTCGTACTTGTTGCGGCTTCCCTTGGGGATTTCAATTACCGCGTCGTATCCGGTCATGGTGACTCCTCGTGTCGAAAAGGTTGTTCGATAACCTTACCGAGTGACCGATACCGAGGGTGGGCGACGCGGGAAACTGAACCCCGCCGTCGCCGAGGTGCGTTCGGCGGTCGCAGGTTTTGCTGACCGTCACCTCGTTTCGGACGGTGCGCTCGTTCTCGTGGCTTTGAGCGGCGGAGCCGACTCGCTGGCGCTTGCCGCCGCAACACGTTTTGTCGCCGCCCAGCGGGGATTTCGGGCGGGATCGATTGTGGTCGATCACGGCCTTCAATCGGACAGCGCGACCGTGGCGGAACGCGCCGCGGATGCCGCCCGCGCGCTGGGGCTCGACCCGGTTGAGGTCGTCCAGGCGGTGGTGGGAACCGAGGGTGGTCCCGAGGGCGCGGCCCGCGAGGCACGGTATGCGGCGCTTCGCCTGGCGGCCGAGCGCCTCGGCGCAGCCGTGGTCCTCACCGGTCACACCCGCAACGACCAGGCCGAAACGGTGTTGTTGGGCCTCGCGCGCGGAAGCGGCCCGGGCAGCCTTCGCGGAATGTCCGAGTTTGAGGGCGGAATCGGGCGGCCGCTACTGGACGTCACACGCGAGACGACGCGCGCAGCGGCGCTCGCGGAAGGGCTGGATCCGTGGGACGACCCGCACAACTCTGACGAACGTTTCACGCGGGTGCGGGTTCGGCACGCGGTGCTGCCGGTGCTCGACACCGAACTGGGCCCCGGCATCGTCGACGCCCTCGCCCGCACCGCCAACCTCGTGCGCGACGACGATGATGCTCTCGACCTGCTTGCCGCAGGGATGGCCCATCAGGTTTTGCGAGACAACCCGGTGTCCTTTGCCGCCACCGATGTGGCGTCTCGACCGCGGGCTCTGCGCACCCGCATTATTCGAATCGCGGCGAAACGAGCGTGGGGCACCACTCTTACCCTCGTGCAGACGCACGCAATCGATGCTCTTCTCGTCGACTGGCACGGACAGGGCGCTCTCGACGTCACCGGCGGTAGTGTGGTCAGGCACGACGGTCGAGTGGTGTTCACCCCAGCAAGCGAGGACTAAATGCGGTACGACGACGTTTCGGACGAACTTGACGAGATTCTCG
Organism: Microbacteriaceae bacterium; assembly: GCA_044237445.1. Classification (GTDB taxonomy): domain Bacteria; phylum Actinomycetota; class Actinomycetes; order Actinomycetales; family Microbacteriaceae; genus MWH-TA3. Next base: position 8,951 of record JBIIFF010000024.1, read on the forward strand.
TCACCGAAGAACAGATGCTGGCCCGACTGGCGGAATTGGCGCGCGACGTCGAACGCGACTACGACGGGCGGGACCTGCTGCTGGTGGGTGTCCTTAAAGGGGCGGTCATGGTCATGAGCGACCTGTCCCGCGCCCTCACCCGGCCTCTCAGGATGGACTGGATGGCCGTCTCGTCCTACGGCCACGGCACCACGTCGAGCGGTGTTGTTCGAATACTCAAAGACCTCGACACCGACATCGCGGGCAAGGACGTTTTGCTGGTCGAGGACATCATCGATACCGGTCTCACGCTGTCCTGGTTGCGGGACAACCTGCTCTCGCGCGGTGCGTCGACCGTCAAAATCCTCGCCGCGCTTCAAAAACCGGATGCCCTCAAGGTCGACATCGTCGCCGATTACCTCGGTTTCGACATTCCGAACAAGTTCGTCGTCGGTTACGGGCTTGACTACGCCGAGAATTATCGACACCTGCGCGATGTCGCGGTGCTGTCGCCGCGCATGTACGCCGACAGCGAATAACCGAATCCGCGTCGACCTGTGACGAGTACGCTGGAACGACGTGTTCTAGACAGGAGCAAGGCGCAGTATGAAGAAATTCCTCAAGGGTCCGTGGCTGTACATCGCCGCCGGTCTGTTGATCGTGTGGGTCGGTTTTTCGTTCCTCACCACGGTGAACTACGCCCCCGTCTCAACGAAAGAGGGCCTCGCGTTCATTGCGGACGGTAAGGCCAAAGAAGTCACGGTCACCGATTTCGACCAGCGCGTCGATGTGACACTGAAAGCGGCGGACGCAACCTACGGCTCGACCGTTCAGTTCTATTACGTCGCCCCGCGTGGCGCCGAAGTTCTGCGTGTCATCACCGCGGCGAACCCGGAAAAATTCACGGACGCAGTGCCACGCGAATCCTGGTTCGTGTCGCTGCTCGGTTTCCTCGTCCCGCTTCTGATTATCGGTGTTCTGTTCTGGTTCATCGCCTCCAGCGCGGGCGGCTCGCGCGGTGCGATGCAGTTCGGCCGTTCGCGCGCCAAATTGTTCACCAAGGAATCCCCCCAGGTCACGTTTGGCGACGTCGCGGGTGCGGAAGAAGCTCTCGAGGAACTGCACGAAATCAAGGAATTCCTGCAGAACCCCGAAAAATTCCAAAAAGTCGGAGCCCGCATTCCGAAGGGCGTGCTGTTGTACGGTCCGCCCGGAACGGGCAAGACACTTCTCGCGCGTGCGGTTGCTGGCGAGGCCTCGGTTCCGTTTTATTCGATTTCTGGTTCGGACTTCGTCGAAATGTTCGTTGGGGTCGGCGCGAGCCGCGTCCGTGACCTGTTCGACGTCGCAAAACAGAACTCGCCCGCCATCATTTTCATCGACGAGATTGACGCCGTGGGCCGCCACCGCGGAGCCGGCATGGGCGGCGGTCACGACGAGCGCGAACAAACTCTGAACCAACTGCTCGTCGAGATGGACGGGTTCGAACCGGGCGTCAACGTCATCATGATTGCGGCGACGAACCGTCCCGACATCCTCGACCCCGCGCTGTTGCGCCCGGGTCGTTTTGACCGCCAGATTCAGGTGGATGCCCCCGATTCGAAAGGGCGCGCCCAGATTCTGGCCGTCCACTCGAAGGACAAGCCGATGGCGAAAGACGTCGACCTGGAAATCCTTGCCCGCAAGACCCCCGGCTACACCGGGGCGGATCTGGCGAACGTGCTCAACGAAGCGGCGCTGTTGACCGCGCGTCAGGGCAAGAGCGAACTGACGAACGAGATTCTCGACGAAGCCGTCGACCGCGTCATGGCGGGCCCGCAGAAACGGTCGCGCATCATGAAGGACAAGGAACGCCTCATCACCGCGTATCACGAGGGCGGGCACGCACTCGCCGCCGCCGCCATGCGCCAGACCGATCCGGTCACCAAGGTCACGATTCTGCCGCGTGGGCGCGCACTCGGGTACACGATGGTCGTCCCCATCGACGACAAGTATTCGATCACCCGCAACGAACTGCTCGACCAGTTGGCGTATGCGATGGGTGGACGCGTCGCCGAGGAAATCGTGTTCCAGGACCCGACCACGGGCGCCTCGAACGACATCGAAAAGGCGACCGCCATCGCCCGGCGCATGGTCACCGAATTCGGAATGACCAACGGGGTCGGGGCGGTCAAGCTTGGGTCCGGTTCCGGCGAAGTGTTCCTCGGTCGTGACGTCGGTCACCAGCGTGATTACAGCGACGGTGTCGCCGAACGGATTGACGCCGAGGTCCGAGCCCTGATCGACAACGCTCACGATGAAGCGTGGAAGGTTCTCACGAGCAACCGACCGCTGTTGGATTTGCTCGCCAAGGAACTGCTCGAGAAAGAAACTCTCGACCACATCCAACTTGCGACGATTTTTGCCAAGGTGAAGAAACTCCCCGCCCGCCCGGTGTGGAAGTCGAACCCCAAGCGTCCCGTCTCAACGAAGGGGCCGATTGCTGTCCCCAAGCGGGTGTCTGCCGAGTCGCCGGCCGCTTCCTCGGCGGCGAAACCAGCGGCGAAGAAAACCGCGGTCCGAAAGCCCGCCGCGACGCGGACAAAGCCGGCCGCAAAGTAGTCGACGTGTCGGTAGATCGGGATCGCATCGCTGCAGCCGTGAGGGAAATCCTTTACGCAATCGGCGAAGATGTGACGCGCGAGGGTTTGCGTGAGACACCAACTCGCGTGGCGGATGCGATGGCCGAAATGTTTGCGGGTGTCGGTGTTGACGCGACGACGGGTTTGCGCGAAGCGGGTTCAACCGCTGATGTCGTGTCGAACGATCCCGTGATTGTTCGCGACCTCGCGTTTAGGTCGATGTGCGAACACCACCTCCTTCCGTTTCACGGGGTCGCACACGTCGCCTACGCACCGACGGACACCGTCGTCGGACTCGGACGCATCGCCCGAGTGCTCGACACCGTCGCATCGCGCCCACAGGTGCAGGAACGAATCGGGATCGAGGTGTGCGCGGCGTTGATGGACGGTGCGGGTGCGCAGGGCGTTCTCGTAGTGCTTGACGCCCGGCACGATTGCGTTTCAGCGCGAGGGGCCCGCCAAGCGGACGCCTCGGCCGTCACGGTCACGGCCACCGGCACGTTGGCCGACGAACCGATTCGATCGGCGTTACTCGCCCTGATCGGCCGGGGCGATGGCTAACCGTCCCGTCGTGTTCGGCATCCTCAACGTGACGCCGGATTCGTTCAGTGATGGTGGTCTCTGGCAGACCCCCGATGCCGCAGTCGACCACGCGCGGGCGATGATCGAGGCAGGTGCCGACGTCATTGATGTCGGTGGCGAGTCGACTCGCCCCGGAGCCGTTCGTCTGGATGACGGCGAGGAACGCCGGCGCGTCGAACCCGTGATTCGCACGTTGGTCGCCGACGGCATCTCGGTGTCGCTCGACACGATGCGGTCCGACACCGCGCGGCTGGGGCTCGACCTTGGCGTCGACTACATCAACGACGTTTCGGGTGGACTCTCCGACCCCGCGATGGTGGGCGTTGTTGCGGGTTCCGACGCAACGTTCATCGCGATGCACTGGCGCGGTGAGAGCGACGTGATGGACGACAACGCGGTGTACGGCGACGTTACGCGGGACGTTCTGGCGGAATTGCGAGCGCGAATAGACGCGCTGCTCGATGCCGGGATTTCGCCGTCCAAACTGTGGACCGATCCGGGATTGGGATTCGCCAAGACCCCCGAACACAACTGGCAGATTCTGCGCGACCTGAACCAATTCGTCGCCCTGGGTTATCCCGTGCTGCTCGGGGCGTCGCGAAAACGTTTTCTCGCGCCGTTCGGTGAACGGCCAGCCGACCGCGACGACGCCACCGCGACCATCAGCGTTCTCGCTGCGGAAATCGGTGTCGCCGGCGTCCGCGTCCACGACGTGAAGGGCACGCTCGATGCGCTGCGGGTTCGCGACGCGTGGAATGGAGGCGCAGCGTGACCGACGAGATTCGACTGCGCGGGCTTCGCGCATTTGGCCACCACGGTGTCCTCGACCACGAGCGCAAAGACGGCCAGGAATTCATCATCGACGTCGACGTGAGGCTTGCCCTCGCGGAACTGGGCGACGACATCGGACGCACGATTCATTACGGCGACCTCGCCGTCGCGATTGTCGCCGCGGTCGAAACCGACCCCGTCGACCTGATCGAAACAGTCGCTGAGCGCGTCGCATCCGTGGTTCTGGGGTTCGGTGCGCGCTCGGTTCGCGTCGAGGTCCACAAACCCTCCGCACCCATCACCGTTCCGTTCGACGACGTGTCTGTCGTGATTGAGCGGGGCGAACTGTGACCCGCGCCGTCGTCGCGATGGGTGCGAATCTGGGAGACCGGTCCGCCACGATTGCCGCCGCGATGGAACAGTTGGGGGCAACCGAGCACGTCACCGTCATCGCCATCTCGGGCCTCGTGGAAACGGTGGCGATACGGCCCGACGGACCCGACGACACCCACCCGAACTATCTGAACGGCGTCGCGCTCGTCGACACGACGCTTTCGGCCGCCGCTCTGCTCGCGGTGTTGCACGACATCGAAGACCGCCACGGCCGCACTCGCACGGAACGGTGGGGCGACCGGACTCTCGACCTCGACCTCATCGCGTTCGGGGACCTCATCGAGGACGGCAACCTCGTGGTTCCCCACCCGCGGGCGCACGAGCGCTTGTTCGTTCTCGGGCCGTGGCTCGAACTCGACCCCGACGCGGCCTTCCCCGGTCGCGGACCGGTTCGGGAGTTGCTCGAGGCGGTGACGCCGTGAAAAAGACGAACCCCTGGTTCCTCCTCGGGCTCACGCCGTTCGGATTCGGCGTCGGCTTCGCTCTCGATTGGGCACTCGTGTCGCGCGGCGGAACCGCCATCCCCGTGCCGTGGACGCTGTCGGCGAGCCTCGTGTTCATCGGCATCGCGGTCATTGCTCTGGGCACTCGCGTCCGCGCGGCTGTCAAGCCGGGAAAGGGTCGACGAATCGACCCGATCGCCGCGGTCACCATTGTTCAACTGGCGAAAGCGTCGGCGACGGGCGGAGCCCTGCTGTTCGGCGCGACCGTGGGATTGCTGGCCTTCGTCACGACCCGGCCCGTCGTGGTCGACACAGTAATCCCGTCTAACATTGGCGGAGTCGTGGCCGCGCTCATTCTTGTCGTCCTCGCACTCGTCGCCGAGAACATGTGCGTACTTCCCCCACAAGACCCGGACGGAGAACCCGCATGATGACACCGGGACGACTCGAGGTCGGACTCGTCGGTACCGCGCCGGAACTCGCGATCATGGGACTCGCGCTCGCGGGGGCGGGACACTTTCCCTGGGTCATCACCGAACCCGCGCCTGCCGACCGCGAACGGGTCGTGTCGATGCTGCGCGGAGTCGCGATTCGACCGGCGGCGGAGGTCGTTGCGGCGACCCAACTCATCATCATCGGAGCGGGCGAGGGCGAGACGGTCGCCAAAATCGTCGAATCGCTCGCCGACGCCTGGAAGCCCGGACAAATCGTTCTGCACACCTCTGCCGAGCACGGAATCGGTGTTCTGGAACCCGCGTCCCGAAAGGGCGCTATCCCGCTGGCAATTCACCCCGTTCTCACTTTCACGGGAACGTCGCTCGACCTCCACCGCATGAAGGACGCGCACTTCGCGGTGACCGCCCCCGATGTCGCGCTTCCCATCGCGTTGGCGCTTGTTGTCGAAATGGGTGGCGAGCCGTTCGTCATCGCCGAAGACGACCGAGCGGCTTACGCCGATGCGATTGCAACGGTTGCTGAATTCTCGCGTGCGATTGTCGACCAATCGACCTTCCGACTCCAGGAAATCGGTGTCGAACACCCGGGGGCGGTCCTTCGGGCGCTCGCGCACTCGGCGGTCGAAGAGGCTCTGCGGGCATCGTCCGATGGGGCGATTGACCCGATCGGTCGTTGGCTCGACGAGACCACCGCCGAGGACGATGACTAAGACCGCACTCGTTCCGACGATGGGGGCGCTGCACGAGGGGCATCTCGCGCTCGTTCATCGCGCGCGTGAACTCGCCGACCGTGTCGTCGTCTCGATCTTTGTGAACCCGACGCAGTTCGGGACGGGTGAGGATTTTGACGGTTACCCGCGCACGCTCGACGCCGACCGTGTGCTGCTCGGCGACCTGGCCGACGTGTTTGCCCCGACGGTCGACGAGGTCTATCCCCCCGACAACCCACCGTCCGTCATTCAGGCGGGCCCGATGGGGGACGTCTGGGAAGGCGCGGCTCGGCCAGGACATTTTGATGGCGTGCTGACGGTGGTGAATCGCCTATTCGACCTCGTGAAGCCCGACATCGCGGTGTTCGGCGAGAAAGACTGGCAGCAGCTGACTCTCATTCGACGGATGGTCGCGGACCGAGGCCTGCCCATCGAGATCGTCGGTGTGCCCACTGTGCGCGAACTGAACGGACTGGCCCTCAGTTCCCGCAATCGATTCCTGTCTCCTGACGAACTCGAAAAAGCTGCACTTCTTCCCACGCTACTCAGGCAGATCGCCGAATCCGGCGGGACGGCCGAATCAATCGTGCGCGCCGCTGCCCGACTCGACGACGCCGGCTTCGTGGTCGATTACCTCGATGTGGTCGACGAGAGCACCCTCGAACCCACGACCGACCTCAGCAACGCGCGCGTCATTGTCGCGGCCCGAATCGGGACCACCCGGCTCATTGACAACATGCCCGTGGCGCCAGCACCTGAACGGTAACCTTGACAAGTACCAGAAGGGGCGCCATGACTGACGAGACCGAGCTGTCGGCCGACGAGATTATCGAACAGAAGGCTGTTCGTCTCGCCAAGCGCGCCACGCTTCTTGAGACAGGCGAGGCGTACCCCGTGTCGGTTCCCGTCACCGACACAATCGCCGCGGTTCGCGCCGCTCACCAGGGTCTCGATGTTGATGTTGCGACCGGTGTGACCGCTGGCCTCGCTGGCCGAATCGTCCACTCGCGCAACACCGGGAAACTGTGTTTCGCAGCACTTCAGTCGGGCGATGGCGAGCGCATTCAGGCGATGTTGTCACTCGACGTCGTCGGCGAAGACGCCCTCGAACGGTGG
>JBIIFF010000025.1:0-15790 GCA_044237445.1 Microbacteriaceae bacterium
CGGCGAGCAGAAGTGTCGCAGCAGCCACGAGGGCAATCGCAGCAGTTACTGGCTTTCGGTTCTTACCGTTCGACACGACGTTGAATAACTGCATGATTTCCTCCAAAAAAATGACTCGGGCGAAAGGGACATCTAATTACAGTTGAAATTTAGCGTTCTGGGCACCATCCACGCAAGGGCTAAAGACAACTTGATAGTCAATGTTATAGACTTGTTACCTAACCGTTTGGGCTATGATTCTCGGCATGGAAGCGAACGCCCTCGACTCAACTGCAGCGTCTGGAACAAAAAAGCGCGCGAGCAAGCCTGCGCCTGCCGGCAGCGTGGCTCGCAAACCCAGGGATAGCCTGAATCGATCCGTGATTATTGAAGCCGGATTGACCATCGTCAAGAGGGATGGACTTTCAGGCCTGACATTTCAGGCACTGGGGGACGAACTCGGCGCACATGCCACTTCTGTTTATCGTCACTTCCGAGACAAAGATGAGTTGCTCCTCGAAATCATCGATACTCTCCGAGAAAACTCTTACGGATCCGATTTGGTGTCAACCGGTGACTGGCGCGCAGACCTGCGCCTTATCGCAACTCAGATCCGTGACCACTACTTGCGTTACGCACCTTTCGCTCACGAAATGTCCTTGAGGTCCACGCATCGAAAGAAAGAATTTGAAAATGTTGAATTTGCTCTAGGTGCGCTCGATCGCGCTAATCTTTCGCCGGACGACGCCGTGCTTTATTTACGACTAATTGGAAACTATGTAAGGGCCATGTCGAGCTTCGATGCATCGGTTTCCTGCCTTGACCCTGAGTTAAGAGCAAAGGATTACCTGCAGATGAAGAGCGCATCCATGGTTCTTGAAAAATCAGAGTTCCCGCACTTAGCGGAAGCATCATTGACGTTGGTTGCTTTCGATGATCCCCGAATTTTTGAATTGGGATTAAATGCCATCCTGGACGCGATTGACGCTCGTGGAAAAAGCGGCAAACAAATAACGACGTAACTTGTGCGACGAAATCTTGGGATAGAAAATATTGTTTGAACCTTTCGACGTGGAACGTTGTTTCGCGAAACATGAGTTTCCACCCGGGTTCAGGCAGTAATGGCGCGAATCGTCGTCGCTCTGGACTCGTTCAAAGGAACCTGCTCCGCGGTGGACGCTGTTGCCGCGTTCACGCAGGGATGGCATTCGGTGCGACCTAAGGACACCGTGGTGGCAGTCCCGTTCGCCGACGGCGGCGAAGGGACACTCGATTGTTACCGCGCTGTTATTCCACAATCAACGCTTGAGCGTGTAACTGGAAACGAAACAGAACCGCCCATTGAATGGTTGAACCTTGGCGATGGTCGAGCGGTCGTCGAGTTGGCGCGTATCTGCGGACTCGGCTTTACCGGGACGGAATCACCGGAAACTGCATCGACACGACGTGTCGGAATCGCCATCGACGCCGCGGTCCGCGCAGGTTGTGGGCACGTCATCGTTGCTCTGGGCGGGAGTGGGTCCACAGACGGAGGTTCCGGAATACTGGTCGAACTCGGCGTGCGATTGCTCGACGACAACGGGCTCGATGTCACCGACGGCAACCTAGGCGTGGGCGACGTTGTGACGGTCGATCAATCGACCGCGACACTGCCGCCGTCAACGGTGATAACGATCCTCACCGATGTGACGAATCCGTTATACGGGCCGCGCGGTGCCGCCCGCGTCTTCGGTCCGCAAAAAGGTGCAACGGCCCAACAGGTTTCACAAATGGACGACCGACTCGTCTCATTTGCGCGCTGTTTTCCCGGGCTCGACCCCGCGACTCCGGGTGCGGGCGCTGCGGGAGGCGCCGCGTTCGGGCTGCTCGCGTTGGGTGGCACGATTCGACCGGGGGCGCAGACGGTCGCGGACATGTTGGACGTCGGCCCGCTCATCGCCTCCGCCGATCTCGTGATTCTGGGGGAAGGGCGCTTTGATTCCCAATCGCTGGACGGCAAAGCGGTCGGAGTGCTCGTGGCAATGGCGAAAGCAGCCGACATCCCAGCATGGTTGGTGGCAGGTGCGGTCGAGGGCGCAGAGCAGCATTTCCCGCAGGCTCGCGCCCTGGCGGAACTTGCGCCGTCTCTCGACAGCGCGATGTCGGAACCGCAACGCTGGCTCGCTCGAGCGGGACAGGAATTAGCGCTCGTGTACGACCGAGGTGATCCGACTCCCCAATCGACCGCGGCAATGGGCTGAACTTCTCGGAAACTGATAACGAGCAAATCGCACCGCGAATCCGCAATCCGTGGGTCGACGGTTCGAGCCCGTCGGGGCCTACCAAAGCCAGAGAGCCCCCAACCTTTGACAGGTCGAGGGCTCTCTTAGTTTTTCGTCGCTACATTCGCGACCCACCTGGGGTTATCGTCGTGCGATTCGTCGAGTCAACTCGTAGCGGGCAACCAACCCAACAGCAAGCACGAGGCCGCCCAGGGAAAGAAGCAGACCCACAGGCTCGGGGTTCGCACCGGTTGGCGCCAGGCCTTCACCAGAACCCGAGTCGCCGCCAATTTCCTCGAACGTGGCCACCTGATAGCCGCCGTCATAGTCCCTGACATAGTCGGCGGTGAACCAGATTTCGCCCGCGTCCGCCGCTATCTTTACCTGATTCTGGTATTCGGTCGCGAGGTTCAACACGATTACGGACGACATCGTGGTCAGATCGATCACTTCCACATTGTTGAGGGCACCGTTGTCGCCGTAAACGTAAGCCAAGGTGCCGCCCGGGGTAAGTGTGACACTGTCCGCGTCTGAAACTGCAGTATCCACGTTCAACGACGAGACGACTGATCCCGACGCGTCAATCGTTGCCACGTAGTCGACCGTGTCGTCGACCAGACACACCACCACACCAGACTGGGAGTCACAGTCTGTAGGACTTCCAGAATCGGTCCACGGGAGTTCGGTGAACGTATTTGAGGCGGTATCAAAAACGTTGAAAAACTGGTCTAGACCCGTTGCGGTATCCTTCGTTGGAATATACATCAGGCCCGAGGTCGTGTCGTAAGCTGCCCGCGAATTGAAGTGTCCAGGATCACCCGATGCGTATTGGGTAAACGCACCCGTGCCAAGGTGCACCTTGGCAACCGCGTTATCAAAGTTTGGGTAGCTACCGTTCCGTCCAAGGATATACAGGCTCATCCCGTCCGCCGAAAGGTATAGAAAGGAAGGAGAGAGTGTGTAAGCGGCATCAGTCCACGTGGCAAAGATATCCTTTGTAGCCATGTTTACCTTGTGTATGTTGCTACCCTCCGCGACGTAAACAAATGTTTCGGTCGCGTCAAACATCAGCCATGTTCCACCATCAATGCCATCTACTCGCGTTGCCGTGTTCGTCGCCACGTCGGAGATATATGTCCCACTGTCGGCCGTCCACACCACTGTCGAGCCGTTGGACGAGAGTGCGGTGTCGTACCAGGACTCGTCGCCATCCGTACCATTTAGGTAGCGAACTTCGCTAACCGTCGGAGTAAACGCGTAAGCGGCGCTTGCTCCCGAAACCAGCAGCGCAAGCGAGCCGATTGCGACCCCCGCTACTGAGGTGAATCCAAACCTTTTCATTGTGAATCCTTTCCATTCATTTGTGTCCAAGACAAAACGTCGTACTCCCAAATTGTACTCACTAACATAATGATAGTAGACCACTTTTCGGCTAAATGATTGCCGTGCTATTTTGGGGAAGTGAGAATTTTGATCCCTTCGGAAGTTCGGGCTGGCTCTTGTGAGTGACGATCACAGCGCTTCTAATGGCATTGAGCTGCCGATTCGCGAACAGTTTCTTGAACGAACCATTGCCGAGTTCGGACAGGCAGGCCCCGGAGCGTTCAACCCGGGAAAAATTGCACGTGAACTCGGCGTTACCGTCGCGATGATCAACCACTATTTCGGGTCGCGGTATGGCCTGATTGCCGAGGCGGCGTATGTGGTTTATGCGCGATACATCGACGAGATGTTCGAGGCAATCACCAACGCCCCGCGATTTCCAGAAGAACGCCTTCGCGCATGGATTGAGACACAGATAGCGGTCGCTCGGCGAGTGGGTGCGTGGGGCATGGTCTTGAATTATCCGACACTGGCCCTGAAGGAATCCCTCGCATTCGACCCCAAATACCGAACGCTGATGTCGGCGAAATTCGAGGTAAACCTCGGTCGGCTCGCTCAGCTCATTCTGGATGTCAAGTCGGGGTCGGTCTCGCCAAACGAGATAACCGAAGAGAGCGGCGACCTGAAGAAATTCCTGTCCAACCCCACGCTCGTCGCGTTAGGTTCGTCCATTGCGATGTCCACCCTCGGGGCGGCGGTGTGGATGGCGGGCTCGCACGCGCCCTCCGCGGATTCGGACGACGCGCACCAGCGCGCCGAATTCATCGTTCAGGCGCACATCGATCATTTGATTCAACAAGTTAAAAACTACGACCTCGGCCCGGGGGCCGGTTCCCAGTAATTGCCAGTCCTAAAGGGCGAGCTTTTAATCCGTCGGTCGACGGTTCGAGCCCGTCGGGGCCTACAGAAACGGAGAGTCCCGACCATCTCGTGGCCGGGACTTCCTCGGCACGAGCGAGATTTTCATAGCAAAATTTAAGGTTCACGCCCGGTGAAAATGCTATGTTGCTCACAAGTTTGTCGGAAGGATTGAAGCATGGTGAAATCACGATTTGCGCTGGTCGCCGCGGCGGCCGTTGCCTTCGCGGTCATTTGTGCAACTCCCCTCGTCGCGCACGCCACCGCGCCGGACCCCGTCGTAGAACCAACGCCCGCACCAGCTGTCGAGGAATGCACCATCACAGGAACGCCTCGGTCGGACACGCTTATTGGCACGTCCGGCGATGACGTCATCTGCGGGCTCGGCGGCAACGACACCATCGTTGGTGGCAAAGGCGATGACATCATTCGTGGTGGCGCTGGAAGCGACCAGGTCAACGGCGGAGGCGGCGATGACGAATTGAGTGGCGGAGCTGGAAGCGACTCACTATTCGGAGGGTCGGGGGATGACTCAATCGGCGGAGAAGCGGGTCGGGATAACTTGTCCGGAGGAAACGGTGATGACGCGCTCAACGGAGGAACTGGCGTCGACGGACTCCGTTCGGGGGCCGGGGACGACACCTGCGCTAGTGACGCTGCAGATCGACAACTAGATTCCTGTGGTATCGATGATGACGCACCCGTAGTCACCTTCCAGCCCTCCATCCTCGAGTTTCAGGCGGGCACAACGGCGATTTTCCGCTGGATCGCAGAAGATCCGTCGGGCGTCGCGATGACCTGGGCAGCAATCGGTGGCCCATCGGGTTGGGTTACGGAATGGTGTGGTTTCGTTCTCGGCGCTGAGCAAATTGACGGGACATTGCAATCAGGAACATACGAATTGCAGTGCGACATCCCCGCGAATGCAGTGAACGAAAGTTACACGCTTTTTGTTAGTGCCGCCGATTCGCTCGGCAATTCCAACATGGTTCCCGGGTGGGCGGAGTTTGGGTTTACCGTAAACGGCGGATCCTCTGACAATCTCGTGCCACAAATCAACGCGGTTCGACTGCCTGACACTGTGGTCGCGGGCGAGACCTTCAGCGTCGATATTGATGTCAGCGACGAATCCGGAACTGCCGGGGTTTATTCCTGGTTCATGGGTGCCGCACCGCATTACTATTACGACGAAAAAGGTTTGTTCATTAGCGCGCTCGATCCAGCCGTCGTGGTGTCGGGTGACGCAACCAACGGAACCTTCCGCCAAACCCTCGTCGTCTCGGACTGGGCTCCTCCGGGCCGTTATTCGCTCCTCGTGAGCGTGCGCGACACCGTCGGTAACCGCGGATTCTTTCAAACCGAGTACTTCGTCACCGTCACGGAATAGTTAGGAATTTAACAGGTCGTTGATGACGACTCCGAGGCACACGGCAGCAGCTAAGACGAGAACGGCCGCCAGAATCATCGACCACCGTTTGCCCAACGAGACCGCGAGCCCACCCCACCCGGTGTCGCGGTCGATGGCGATGTCGGGGATCGCGTTGAGCAGGTGCGCGGTGACTCCAACCAGAACGCTGAGAAGCGTCACGGGCACAGTCGGCCACAGCGTCAGCGAACTCGCCTGCGCTATGAATACCGGCATCAGAGCGAACGACACCGCATACGGCACCCACGACCACACGGTGCGAGCGAGAAAAAAGTTGTAGGCCAACGCACTCGCAACAGCGGCGATGTGCGCTGCGCCACCGATCCAGCCCGCGGCTACAAACGAGAGTGGAATCGTCAGAGTTGCGCTGACCAGAATCGGCACGCGAAGGTCGTCGGGCCGCAGTTCTCCTCGGACGGTGGGTTTATTGGAGCGTCCCGCCGCGCGATCCGCCGCCGCATCGTGTACGTCGTTCGTCCATCCAACCGTGGCCTGACCAGCCGCGCTGGCAAGAAAAACGAGGGCGACACTCGACCACGAACCACCGCACACAGCGGTCGCGATTGTCATGAGCAGCACCATCGCCAGCGCTTGGGGAAAGTGAGTGGCCACGAGGTACGCGCGAAGCCGGGTGCCGCTCCGAGGATGGTTGTTCATTGTCGGCAGACTAACAGTTCTCGAAAACTATGGTCCCGGCGGCGCAACAAAGAAAATTGGCACCCACGTCGGGTGGTGAGCATAGATGAGCACGAGAAAAACCACGACGTCGAAAAGTAGATGCACGGTGATGATGTACCACACCGACCGGCTCTTCTCGAAAATCCAGCCCTGGATCAACGCAAACGGCAGAGTTAGCGCGGGGCCCCACGACCGGTATCCCAGTTCCCACAAGAACGAGACAAAAACAATCGCCTGCAGCACATTCGCTGTCCAGAACGGGAAATGCCGGCGCAACAGGGCGAAAATGATGCAGATGAAGAAGAGTTCGTCCCAGATACCGACGAATCCCACGCCAACGAAGAGGCGAGCGATCTCGCTGGGCGTTTCGACGGCCGGCCAGTTCTGGTAACTGCCCGAGGTAATGAAATACACCGGCAGGAGAAGGTAGCCGAGCACGAGAACAGCACCCAACCACAGCCACTCGCCGCGTGACCACGGCTCGCCCGGTCGGCCCGGGAATCGCACGACGTGATCATTAAAAACCCAGCGGCTCATCACATAAGGAAAGACCACACACAGCGTGAGAACAGTTCCCATCAGCGCGATGTTGCCCCACTCGAGGTTCGCCTCAACTGAGATGAAGCTGATGGCCACGAGGGGAACAGCGATGAGAGATAGGTCTCGTCCGAGAGCGCGGTTGTTCGTGAAGGCGATCACCAAACCGATGGCGAGGGCCGCGTAGCCAATGCCCATGAACACCGGTAAACCTCGTGCCACAAAGAGCGCGGGAGCAGCCAAAACGATGAGCGCCGCGGAAACCAACGCACTCATTTTTACCGGCAGAGTCGGATTGGAGTCCATTTTTCCGAGCGTATCAGCACAATCCCAGAGATGGCCATCTCTCAAAAATCACTAAGTTCATCCCGAGCATTTCGCAACCCGCGTGGTTTATTCAGTCCGGACGCGCATAGAAGTTCACCGGTCCGCGCACCCACACGGTCAGCTTCATTCCCATTTCCGGGGCGAGCGGACCGCTCGCGCGCGCCGTTATGATCCGCTCTGGCGTGGTCACCGTGACCAAGACGTCGTGGCCAAAGAATTGTCGGCCCGTCACGATTGCCTGACCGGCGGGGTCGGGTTGCAGATAGAAATTCTCGGGTCGGACGGCGGCAAAGCCACTATCTCCGTCGCGCACGCGGTTCAACGGGGTCAGCGCACCCAACTCGGTCTCGACCTTGCCACCGCTGACTCGTCCGGGAATGATGACGGCATCACCGAGAAAAAGAGCAACATCGATGTCCGCGGGGCGCGCGTAAATGTCTGCGGGCGTGCCCGATTGAATAATCGCGCCGTCCCGCATCACCGAGATGGAGTCCGACAGCGACAGAGCTTCGTCCTGGTCGTGGGTGACGAGAATCGCGGTGATTGATTCTTTCCGCAGCAGTTCCCGAACGTCGGCGCGCAGTTCGGTGCGAAGTTCCGTGTCGAGCGCCGCAAAAGGCTCGTCGAGCAACACGACTCGTGGGGACGGGGCAATCGCTCGAGCAACCGCCACCCGCTGTTGTTGACCGCCCGACAACTCGGCGGGAAGTCGGTTTTCCAGACCGTCCAACCGCATGATCGACACGAGTTCGGCGACGCGGTCCGCACGCGGTCCGCTTGCGATGTCAGTAAGTCCAGCACCGATGTTCCGCGCAACCGTCATGTGGGTGAACAACGCACCGTCCTGGGGAACAATGCCGACTCCGCGACGCGACGGTTCAACCCACGACGAATCCGATGACACGGCGTCCCCGTCGATCGCGACGGAACCCGAATCGGGGCGTTCGAAACCAGCGAGACATCGCAGAAGAGTTGTCTTGCCGACGCCGCTCGGTCCCAGAATCGAAAGGAATTCCCCGCGGTTGACGACGAACGACACATCGTGAAGAATCGTGGACCCGTTTTTCACGACCGTGAGATTCTTCACTTCGACAAACGCGCTCATGACACGACCAATTTTCGTTGCGGGTCCAGCCCCCGTGAAACCAGCCACGCGGGGATGCCGGCCAGTGCCACCAGCGTAACGGCGTAGGGCGCGGCGGCTGCGAAAGCGCCCGCGTTCGTTTCCGTCCACAGTCGCGTCGCGAGTGTCTCAACTCCGTTCGGTCGCAACAACAACGTGAGCGGTAGTTCGCGAACGATGACCAAGACCACCAGCGCCCATCCCGCGACTAGCCCTGGAGTAATGACGGGCAAAGTAACGCGCATGAACTCCATTGACGGTCTCATGCCGAGAGACTGCGCCAACTCGTGCCACGCGGGAGGGACTGCGCGCAGAGCGGGTTCGACGGCAGAGATTGCGTTCGGCAGAAAAAGCACGACGAGACCCAGCACGACGAACACGTGTGTTTGGTAGAGGTCGGGAACCAATCGGATACCAACGAACGTGAAGGACAGCGCGACCACCAACGCAGGTAGTGCGTGGATGAGCCACGACAATGACTCGGCCAGGTTTGCCGGCGCGAATCGGTAGCGCAACGACGCCACGACGATGACGACGCCGAGGGCAACCGCAACGGTCGCCGCGGACAGCCCGTACATCGCCGAGCTGAGTGCGGACTCCGCCAATCGGCCTAGTTCGGTGCCCGAATTTCCTGCCATCGCCCAGGCGACAACACTGACGAACGGGACACCGGTTCCCACCGCAGCCCAGAGCGACATCGTCACCGCGTGAGGCCATCCACCGCGACGAAGCAGAACCGGGCTGGGCGGTACGACGTTGACCGGACCGGGCTGTTCACGTCGGAGCGCCCGTCGATACAGCACGACGAGGACAAGCGTGAGCAGCACCACAACCACACCCAGAATTGCGGCCAGGGAGCGATCGAAGCTCGAGCGATACGCGTTGAAAATCGCGCGGGTGAAGGTGTCGTACCGAAGCAGCGAAACTGCTCCGAAGTCGGCAATTACGTAGAGAGCCACCAGTAGTCCAGAACTCCACACCGCCGAACGAATCGTGGGCCAGGTCACGAGAACGTGGCGTCGGACCTTCGATGTGCTGATGGACCGCGCGACATCATCGACGGACCGGGACGTTCGCGCAAGAGCGGTGCTGACGGTCAAGAAGACCAGCGGCGTCGTTGCGACGCTGAGCACCAGCCACGCTGGGACGAACCCGTTGAACCCCGGGACAACCCCGAGCCACCCGTACGCGGCAACGTAGGACGGGACGGCGAGCGGGACTGTTGCGAAAATCGTCAGTGTCCTCCGCAACGGAATTGTGGTTCGCATGACGGCGTAGGCCTGCAGAATTCCGACCGTCAGTGCCGTCACGTTGACCGCAACAACGAGGACCACCGTGTTGAGCAAGAGTTGACCCGTGCGCGGGCTCAACACTTCGGTGAGGACGGCACCGGATTCCACTTCGGCAACGCGAAAAACCAGATACACGAGCGGTACCGAAACCAAGGGAACTACCGCGATGGTGAGGACCTTCACCAATAAGGTCCCCAGACCACGCGGTCGAACGGTTGACACGTCAGATCATTCCACTCGCGCGAATCAGCTCGAGCGTAACTTTCAGATCGTTCAGGTTCGACAAATCGAAATCCGGTTTGGGGATGTCGCCCAACGGCGTGAGTCCGACGGGGATGTCAATCCCCGCGACCATCGGGTACTCCATGACGTCGGCGACAAAGATTCCCTGAACGTCGTCCCGCAACAGGAAACTGACGAATGCGTTCGCGTGGGGGTTGTCCGACACAACTCCAACCCCGGCGACGTTGATGAGGTTCCCGGAGTCGCCGGGCGCAAATGCGGCGAGCCGTGACGTCATGTTTTCCGCACCGACTTCTTTTTCCCGTTGAAACCAGTAGTAGTGATTGATGAGTCCCGCCGCAACGGTTCCCGTTTCGACCGCTTCAAGGATTTGGCTGTTTTTTTCGAATCGCTGAGCATTGGTAGCAATGCCGGACAACCAGGAGACAGCAACGTCGTCACCGTTGATGACGCGAAGAGCCGTCACGAACGCTTGGAACGACGCATTGGTCGGAGCGACCGCGATGCGATCCGCCCACTGTGGTTCCGCCAGTTCGAGAACCGACGTTGGCAATTCCGTCACCAATGCGGGGTTGTACACAAACACTCGCGCGCGCCCGGTGACACCGACCCAGCGATTGGTGGCCGACCGATACTCGGGCTGCACCCGGTCCATTACCGCGGCCGGCAATTCGAGAAACAGTCCCTCCGATTCGATTGCACCCAGCGCTCCTGCGTCCTGCGAGAAAAAGATGTCGGCTTTTGAGGCAGAACCTTCCTCGCTGAGTTGCGCGGCGAGTTCGGCGGAATCACCGTATCGAACCTCGACGTTCACGCCACTTTCTTCTTCAAAGAGTTGGATGATTGGCTCCACAATCTCTTCTTCCCGACCGGAATAAATCACGAGTGTGTCAGCGGTCGAGTTCGCGGGAGCACAGGCGGTCAGAGCCCCTAGTGTGGCGACGATTGTGGTGGCGGCAAAAACGCGCGCGCAAAATTTGTTCATTAACTTCTCTCTACCTAGACCGATGTTTTCAGCTTGGGTAAGGTTTACCTTACTTTATGTCCAGCAGTCAGGAAAACCAGCGACGAGTCGAACCAGTTGTGTTCTACCATTGGGGAAAAGAAGGGTGTGGCCATGAACGAACAACATCTGGTGTCCGCGTGGGGATCGCTGCGAATGCAACTGGTGGTGTCCCAATTGGCCCCCACGTTTTTGCTGATCACGACAATCGGGTTGGTCCCGGTGATTCGCTCGGCCGGCAGCTACGCCGTGTGGGCAACGATCGGAATCCTGCTCGCGTCCGGAATCCTCGGTGCCGTCGTTCAGTTCTCGGCGGCCAGCGAAGCGCAAGCCGTCGCATCCGAACTGTCCAAGACGGCCAACGATTCGCGCATCGCGAAATCAATCAGTTCGAGCGCGCGATTGCTCGATATCGCCAAGTACGTCACGCCCACCATTTTTGTCGCGATTTTCGTCGCGCTGTGCGCCGCACTCCTCGCCGCTGCGTAACCGCGACGACGAACCTACGACTCGGTGTCGATAAACGAAAACGCCAGCATGTGACAGATCGCCAGGTGTGCGTCTTCGATGCGTCCCATGTGTTGTTCGGCGACGTTGATGTGCAGGGTTGCTGTCTTCCCCAATTCGCCGCCATCGCGTCCCGTCATGGCGATGGCGTGGGCGCCAATGGACGACGCGTACCGTAACGCCCGAATCACGTTCATCGAATTGCCCGATCCGCTAATCGCCACAACGAGGTCGTCAGGTTGCAGAAAGTTTCGCAACTGCTCTTCGTAGACAATGTCGTACCCGACATCGTTGCTGTAGGCCGAAATGGTCGACGTTGCGTCGGTGAGCGCGACAACCTTGAACCGCTGGTCCCGTTCGTAGCTCGCACCTTTGAGCAGGTCCGTCGCAAAGTGCGACGCGGTCGAGGCACTCCCGCCGTTTCCGCAGGTGAAAATCGTCCGGCCGTTGGCGCGGGCGTCCACCAAGAGTTCTCGCAATTGCTCGACGCGGGACACATCAATCGTCGCGAGGGCCGCGGTCAGTTCACCACGATAGTCGTCAAAGTACGTCACGGGCGAGCTCCCTTGCACCGAGGTGGACCCCGTCGCCATCAAAACGCGAGGTGGTGATTCGCGGCGTCAGATGGCTCCAACTCGCGAGTTCTATGAAAAGGCTAGCGGTCAGACTGTCCGTGAGCCGTGTGCCCACGCGCGACACTCCGCCGCCCAGCACCACGACCGCAGGGTTGTACAGCAGCACGGCCGAGGCGAGTCCGCGCGCAAAGTGGGCCGAATATGCAGCAAGAAAATCATCATCGGCGAACAGTTCCGCCGCCGCCTTTCCGTGATCCTGTTCAATCCAATATCCACTGCACAAGCGCTCGAGGCAGCCCGTCCGACCGCACGCGCACTGGCGCGGGTCATCGGCGATTCGAATGTGCCCGAGTTCGCCGGCGTCGTTGGTGGCACCGCGCAGCACTCGTCCTCCGCTCACCACCCCCGCGCCGATTCCGGTCGACACCGTGACGTACATCAGGTCGCCAGTGTCGTGATTGCCGTGAACGAGTTCCGCTAACGCCCCCACGTTTCCGTCGTTGTCGACAGCAACGGGCAACCCGACCGTTTGCCGTGCCCAATCCGCGAAGTCGAACCCTTGCCAGCCCGGGACGTGCACTGATCGTGTCACAACCGAAGAGGCGTGGTCGACGGGTCCCCCAAAACAGACACCGACGGCTTCGGCTCTGTGCCCGCCACTGGCGAGATGGCGTTCATAAAAATCGACAGCGCGAGACAGGTTTTCGATTGATCCGTCGGTCGGCCACGTCTCTACCGAATCGACTCCGTCCGAGCCGGTCATCGCGACGGCGCATTTCGTCCCGCCAATGTCGACCGTCAGAACGAGGGTCACGACTAGAACCTAAGCCGAATAAACGACGTAAACCTTGCGGAGTTTTTCGTGGACGGTCCACACGCCCATCCACCCAATGGGGAAGTACGCGGTATCGCCTGCGGTCAACGTGACGGGTTCGCCGCCGTCCTCTTCGACCGTCATGCTGCCCGAGACCACGGTGATGACCTCACCGGTGTCGGTGAACTCCCAGCGCGACGTTCCGGGTTCCGATTCCCACGAGCCGGACCACACGCCGTGCTCGCTGTCGGCGAGATACGACTTGTCCCGAACGACAATGTCCCCGCTGAGCGGCGTTGCCATCGGAGGGGCCAGAAGCGTCTCTGTGTACTCGGCGGAATTGAGGTCGTCAGCGCGAAAAACTATGGTCATGATTGTTCACCGTTCGTTGAAGTGTTGGGGGTTATCTGGCGCCAGTCTATGGTGAAATCGGCCGAGCAGAAAGGACTATTCTTATGCCAACGAGTCGCGCCACGCGCGGTGCAGAGTCGCGAATCGGCCGGTTCCCTTGAGCAGTTCCGTCGTCGGTCCGTCCTCGATTATTCGCCCGCCGTCCATCACCAAAACTCGATCGGCAATCGCTACCGTCGAGAGCCGGTGCGCAATGATGATTGCGGTCCGGCCGGCGAGCAGGGTGGTGAGCCCCCGTTGAATCAAGCGCTCGCTCGGGATGTCCAGTGAGGCGGTCGCTTCATCCAGAATGAGCACTCGCGGGTTGGCGATGAACGCTCGGCAGAACGACACGAGTTGGCGTTGACCCGCCGAAAGTCGATTTCCGCGCTTGTTGACGTCGGTGTCGTAGCCGTCGGGAAGCGCCGAAATGAACTCGTGCGCACCGACCGACCGCGCGGCCGCGATGACCTCGTCATCCGTCGCGTCGGGCTTTCCCATTCGGATGTTGTCCGCCACGCTTCCCGAAAAAAGATACGCCTCTTGCGTCACGAGCGTGATGGCGTTTCGCAAATCGATATCGCTGATGGTTCGTAGGTCGCGGCCGTCCAGAGTCACGACACCGTCGGTCGGGTCATAGAACCGCGCGATAATTTTGGCCAGCGTGGATTTCCCTGCACCGGTTGCGCCCACCAGGGCGACCGTTTCGCCGCCAGGGATGGTCAGGTCAAACGTGGGCAGGACGAGGCGCTCGGGGTTGTAGGCGAACGTCACCGAGTCGAGAGACAGGTCTCCGAGCGTCGCAACGAAGGGTTCGGGGTCCTGCTGTTCGACGACCGAGGGTTGTTCCTCGAGGAAACCCGAAATCTTTTCGAGCGCTGCCGAGGCCGACTGAAAAGAGTTGTAAAACATCGCGAGGTTTTCGATGGGACCGAAGAACCGACGGGTGTACAGCACCGCCGCCAACAGCGCACCGACGGCCATGCCGCCGTCAACCACACGGAACGCGCCGAGCAAGAGGACAACCGCAACCGTAAGGCTGCCGATCACTTTCAGGGCGGGGTCGTAAATCCCGTAAACCTCGATGGTGCGTTTGGTGGCGTAACGATAGTCCTCGACCTTGTCCGCGTAAGCGTCTCGGTCAACGGGTTCCCGTCGGAACGACTTGACCGCCCGAATTCCGGTCATGCTCTCGACGAACTGAATGATGAGCCTCGTGGAATAGATGCGGGACGCACGGAATTCGCGGCGGGACGCACTGGAAAACCACCAGGTGACGCCCGCAACGGGAATCATCGCGAGCGCGAGGGGAAGCCCGCTGATCGGGTCGATCGCGACCAGTGCGATGGCGGTGAACAAAAGGAATAGAACACCCGACACCAGGCTGCTGAGACCACCACTGAGAAGTTCGCCCAGGGTGTCGATATCGCTCGTTTGCCGGGCGATGATTCGACCCGAGGTGTAGCGCTCGTGAAACTCGAGGCTCAGTCGCTGGGTGTGCGCAAAGATTCGACGGCGAAGTTCCCCCAACACGTCCTGGCTGATCGTGATGGACCACCGGGTGTACAGCGCGAGAAAAGCCGCAGCGCCCAGTCCCGACAATACAAATCCCGCGACAATGAGCAGGATCGGGCCGAAATTGTTGTCGTCCACCGCGGCGGGTAATCCCGTATCGAAACCGCGCGCGATGAGCGTCGGGCCGACAACTTGGAGGGCGGTGCTAACCACGACGAGAACGACGGTGGCCAAGAATCTCGCGCGGTACGGGCGAACCACCTCCCACAAGAGTGAGACCGAGCGCTGTCGAATCCGCCGGTTCTCTTTTCGATTGAGGTCTTGGCGATCCTCGCCGACCACGCCAAAGGTGCTCATTCGGCGTCCTCCGAGATGCCGCGCGGCTCGTCATCGAACGAAGAAATCACGTGACGGTAGGCGGCGGACGTGGCGAGCAGTTCCGCGTGAGTTCCCACCGCGGCGATGCGCCCGCTGTCGAGCAGCGCGACGCGGTCGGCTAACAACACGGTCGACGGGCGGTGTGCCACGACCAAGGCGGTGGTGGTCTTCAACACCCGGCGGAGCGCCGCTTCGACGCGCGCTTCTGTTTCGACGTCCAACGCCGAGAGCGGGTCGTCCAGCACCAACACCTCCGGGGCCGCGGCGATTGCGCGCGCGAGCGCCAGTCGTTGGCGTTGTCCCCCCGACAGGCTCTGGCCCTGTTCGCCGATGATGGTCTCGACGCCGTCAGGAAGAGTGAAGACGAAATTCGCCTCCGCGATGTCGAGCGCTTGCTCGAGGACTGCGGTCGCCTGCTCATCGGGTGCGTCGCGCAGGTCGTGACGCCCCAACAGCACGTTGTTGCGAACGGTGTCCGAGAACAGCGTCGCGTCTTCGAAC
>JBIIFF010000026.1:0-15445 GCA_044237445.1 Microbacteriaceae bacterium
GGACGCTGACGCGCATGCCGCCGAAGTCGCGAAACAGTTCGCGCCCATTCCGTCGTTCTGGAGCGACCAGTTCGAGGTGTCCCTCCTGTCGTACGGGCTGCTCGACCAGGGGGACGATATTCGCCTCCTCGAGGGCGAGGTCGGGGGCGATTGTCTCTACGGGTACTACCGAGACGGCAAAATGGTGGGTGTCTGCGGAATCGGAATGCGCCAACGCGTCATGTCCTATCGCAACAAGGTCGGCCTGAATTTCGAACCCGAGTAGAAGGAACAACATGTCCCACACCGTTCGCGCCTTTGGCGCAACCGCCGAGAGCGCTCCGCTCACTCCGATGACCATCGAACGCCGCGAGGTGTTGCCCGACGATGTGCGAATCGCAATCGAATTTTGCGGGATTTGCCATTCCGACATCCACACGCTTCGCGGACACTGGGGCGACATGACCTATCCGCTCGTCACGGGCCACGAGATCGTCGGACGAGTCGTCGAGACCGGCTCCAACGTGTCTCGATTCTCTATCGGGGAAACCGTCGGTGTCGGATGTCTCGTAAAGTCCTGCCAGGAGTGTGACAACTGCCGAAACGGCGACGACCATTTCTGCCAAGTGCCCGGCCATCCGATACTCACCTACTCCGACCCCGACCCGTTCACTCCCGGCTGGACAACGCAGGGCGGTTATTCCGAGGAAATTGTGGTGACGGAAACAATGGTTCTGCGCATCCCCGATTCGCTCGACAAAGCCGCCGCAGCACCGCTGCTGTGCGCGGGAATTACGATGTATTCCCCTCTCAAGCACTGGGGAGCCGGTCCCGGTGTGACGGTGGGCATCGTCGGAATCGGAGGGCTTGGACACATGGGTGTCAAGTTCGCAAAAGCACTCGGAGCGCACACTGTTGCCATCACCTCGAGCTCGGACAAGGTCGCGATGTGCACGGAACTCGGAGCGGACGAGGTCATTGTGTCGAGTGATGCCGAAGCGATGGCGGCGAACTCCGAGCGATTTGACCTGCTCATTTCGACCCTCCCCGGCGATCACGACGTGAACCCCTATCTCGATCTTCTGGGACTCGACGGCACGTATGTCATCGTTGGCGCGGTCGGGATGCTCACGACTCCCGTGGCTCTCTTCAAGCTCATGCGGCGCCACCGCCGCATTGCGGGATCACAAATCGGATCAATTCGCGAGACCCAAGAGATGCTGGACTTCTGCGCGGAACACGGCATCACGTGTGACATCGAAGTCGTCGGCGTGAATGACGTCAACGACGCCTATGACCGAGTGGTGTCGGGGGACGTCAAGTTCCGATTCGTGATTGACAACTCGACTCTGACGGAATCCGAATGAGCGCGAACGAAAACCAGGGCAAGCCCGCGGAATACCAGCGAACGGGCGCGCCCGGTCCGGGTAGCCCCGAATACGAGGCGATGGACCAGATCGCCAAGATGTTTGAAAGGCAAGTCGACGAGTTGCGGGGAACCCGACCGACCGACGAGACTCCGGCGCCCTGATCAAAATATGTAGAATATATTCGTCGACATGAGCGACCGAGAGCCGAAGGACGAATCCGATGAGTGACCCCCAATCGCGTGTGGTCGAAGGCTGGACCGGGCGGTTGTTCGAGGACTTTGCGGTAGGTGACATTTATTATCACCCCTTCGGAAAGACCGTCACCGAAGGGGACAACCAAATGTTTACCCTCATGACGCAGAACGTGTCCAAGACCCACGTCGATCGCAACTACGCGGCCGGGACCGCCTACAAACTTCCACTCGTCAACTCGACGTTCACGCTCGCACTGGTGACCGGACAATCGACGATGGACCTGTCGATGAACGTTTTCGCGAACCTCGGATGGGACGAGGTCCGAATGCCCGTACCCGTCTACGAGGGCGACACGATTTACTCGCGCTCGAAGGTGCTGGAACTGCGCGAATCCGCTTCTCGCCCTACGATGGGCGTCGTGACGGTCGCGACCGAAGGTTTCAATCAGGACGGTGCCATCGTCGTTAGTTTCAGGCGCTCGTTCATGATTTACAAAAAAGGGCATCTGCCATCCGTGGCGTCGGCTCGTCCCGACGAGTCGAGCCTGCCCGCGGTTTCGAGCGACTAGATGACCGGCAACTCCGGTGCACCTCTCGTGGTCAACCGCGCGACCACGTTCTTGTTCGTCCCCGGAGACCGTCCCGAACGATTCGAGAAGGCCTTTCACTCAGGTGCGGACGCAATCATCATCGACCTCGAAGACGCGGTGGGTCCAGCCGACAAAGCGATCGCGCTCTCGAACACTCAATCGGCGCTCGCCGGAGAGAACCTGCCCGAGGATTTCGCCACTTTTGTGAGAATCAACGACACGTCGGACGTCGAACGTCTCGCGGCCGCGCCTCTCGATAGATTGCTGGGCATCGTCATTCCCAAAGTAGAGAGCGCCGCTCACATTGATGACGTGTGCGCCCGACTTCCCGCCAACACCCCGGTGATTGCGCTCATCGAAACGGCACGCGGAGTTTCCAACGCCCACGTGATTGCGGATCACCCTCGGGTTTCGCGCCTCGCGTTTGGTGCTATCGATTTTGCCGCCGACGTCGACGCAACAGCGGCACTCGTCTTTGACGTCGCCCGTGCGGGGCTTGTCATCGCGTCGCGAAGCGCGGGAAAGCCAGCCCCCATCGAGTCGCCGACTCCTCGTTTCGACGACACCGCATTCGTCGAGGCGGAAGCGCGTCGCGCGCGAGAGCTCGGCTTCACGGCGAAGTTGTGTATCCATCCGGCACAAATCGGCCCCGTCAACAACGGTTTTGCACCGACCGAGGCGGAAATCACATGGGCGACGACAATCGTGTCGCTCGACGGCGGTGCCGTGCAACTCGACGGAGTGATGGTTGACAAGCCCGTGGTCGACCGCGCGATGGCAATCCTTGAGCGCGTGAAGAGGCGCGCGTCATGAATCGTCCCCTCGACGGCATCACGGTCGTTTCCCTCGAACAGGCGGTGGCAGCACCGTTCGCATCCCGCCAACTCGCCGACCTCGGTGCTCGTGTTATCAAGGTAGAGCGCGACGCCGGCGATTTCACTCGCCTGTATGACACCACCGTCCACGGTCAGTCGAGTTACTTCGTGTGGATCAATCGCGGTAAAGAAAGCGTCGTTCTCGACCTAAAGTCCGACGACGGCATCGCCGCGTTGCGGACATTGGTTGCCCACGCTGATGTGTTTATTCAAAATCTCGCGCCCGGCGCAATCGAACGACTCGGGCTTTCCGCCACAAACGCACTCGAACTGAATCCCCGATTGATCTATGTGTCCATGTCGGGATACGGGCGTGGTGGCGACTACGGCCAGAAGAAAGCCTACGACTTGCTCGTTCAGTGCGAATCGGGAGTGCTGAGCGTGACGGGAACGCCCGATGCGCCCGCCAAGGTGGGAATCTCGGTTGCCGACATCGCCGCGGGAATGTACGCCTATTCGGGGATCCTGTCGGCACTCATCCAGCGGGGGCGAACGGGCGTCGGAGACGTTCTCGAAATTTCGATGTTGGAAGCATTGGGTGAGTGGATGATGCAGCCCTACCTGTACGCGGAGTACAGCGGGTCGCAGGCACCGCGATCCGGCGCACAGCACGCGTCGATTGCGCCATACGGTCCGTTCAACACAGCCGATGGCACCGTGTTCTTTGGAATTCAGAACGAACGAGAATGGGCGTCGTTTTGTGACACTGTGATGGCAAACTCTGCGTTTGCCACGGACCCGCGTTTCTCGTCGGGAACGCAGCGGGTGGCGAATCGCGGCGAACTCCACGACCACATTGACGCGGTCTTCGGAGCGCTCACCAAAGCCGAGGTGCTGTCGCGACTTGAAAAGGCGGCAATCGCCAATGCCGAACTCCGCGATATGCGGTCGTTCTCGGCACACCCGCAATTGTCCGCACGCGAACGTTGGCGAGACGTCGCGATTCCCGGTGGATCGCAGGCACGCAGCCTGCTGCCTCCCGTGACGGCGCAATCCTACGAAGCGGCAATGGGTGCGGTGCCGTCACTCGGCGAGCACACCTCGAGCGTGCTGCGCGAATTCGGAATCAGCGACTAGAGGTCGTCGTTACTGGCGGGTGACCTTGCCGCCGATTGATGCGAGCGGCTGCAGGAATGCGGGCTTGGCCATGAACCATGCCAGCACCGTGAGGACAATCAACAGCGCAAACATCGCGAGTCCAGCCCAACCCTCGGTGTCGGTGGCGGCGTACATGTGTCCGAGGTTGCGGAGTGCGCCGGTCGTCAGGACGAGCGTGACGTGCACGATCACAAAGACCACGAAGAAGTACATCGTGGGAAGGTGGAGCGCCCGCGCAATCGCGAGCGGATACAGTTTGCTGATTCGCGCGCGCGGTCCGGGCCACGCGTTGGACATCCGGACGCCCGTGAGAATCGCGAGTGGCGCGGCGATGAAGACCACCGTAAAGTACGCGAGTTGCTGCAAGGAGTTGTAATTGACCCAGCCGTTTTCGTGCGGCCAGTCGAGCGAGGCGTATTGAAGAGCCGCGGAGGCCGCATTGGGAATCACATCCCATGTTGTCGGGACGAGCCTGGCCCACTGGCCGGTGGTAAACAGCAAAACGATGAAAATGAGTCCGTTCACCGCCCATAAAACGTCAAGGGTTTGGTGAAGCCACAGGTCGAGACTGATCTTGCGAGGTTCGCCCTTGGTGCGAAAGAGTCCTCGATTGTTTCGCGTCCAATAGGCCACCGGGCGTTGGGTGGTTCGCACGAGCCATCCCGTCCGTGCAATGAGAACGATGAAGAAGGCGTTGAGGAAATGTTGGGCGTTGAGCCACCACGGGAATCCGACCGGTGTGCCGGCGGGTAACGGGGTTTCACCCGGGTACTGCTCGAGGAATGCGATCCCACCGTCGGACGCGCGGAACCAGCGGGCGAGCAGAACCACCGCGATGAGTAGCCCGAGACCAGCGATGAGCGCCCAGACACCGCGGCGACGGTACTCCGGTTTCAGGAGAGAGGTCATCGACGCGACTCGATAGCCGAGATGAGTTGGGGAACAACGCTAAACACATCCCCGACGATACCAAAGTCACTCACGCCAAAAATGGCTGCATCAGGATCCTTGTTAATCGCAACGATGGTCCCCGACGTCTGCATTCCGGCGCGGTGCTGGATTGCACCAGAGATTCCGAGCGCGATGTACAACTGGGGCGACACCGTCACACCGGTCTGACCGACTTGAGTGGACGCACCGACGAATCCCGAGTCGACTGCGGCGCGCGACGCTCCGACCGCGGCACCCAGTGTGTCGGCCAACTCTTCGACGAGAACGAATTTCTCCTCGGACTGAAGGCCTCGACCGCCCGCGACCACTCGTTCGGCGGCGCGGAGATCTGGACGTAGCGAATCGGACGGGAGCATCTCGACGGATTCAACGGTTGCCGTGGACGTTGAATCGACGCTCACCGCGATCGTGCTTGTGGTGGGCTTCGCCGCCGCGGGGCGGTCGCCGCCCGCGCCCTGGCGCACGGTCAGAATTGCGAGTCCACCCGCAACCTCCGATTGGGTGGTGTACATGCCACCGAAGATGGAGTGTGTCGCAACGACTCCATTCGCACCCGTCGATGTCTCTACGACGTCGGCGAGCACGGTCGTGCCACGACGAACGGCGAGCCTTCCCGCCACTTCCCGCCCATCGACCGAGTTGGGTACGACAACGGCCAGGGGGGAGTGAGCATCGATGGCAGCGTCCAGCGCAGCCACCGCGGGCGTAACAAGTGCCGTCGCAACGTCGGCGCATTCGGCGAGGACAACCTGCTGTGCGCCAAGCGCTCCCAGGTCGGCGGCGAGGCTTTTGCCTGCTCCCGGTGCGACGACGACAACCGCAATCGGAGTGCCCACCGCCGCTGCGGCAGAGAGGGTTGACGCGGCACTGGTCGCGAGAGCGCCCGCCGGTGTTGTTTCGATGAGGGCAAGGATGGTGGGCATTGTGGAGTCCTAAATCAATCGGTTGGCTACGAGGAAGTCGGCGAGTTGGTCCGCCGCGGTTCCGTCATCGGTCACGACGGTTCCCGCCGCGCGCGCGGGGCGCTCGACGGTGGAGAGCACTCGGGAGGAACCCGCCGGGAGGTCGAGAGTGAGTTCGCCGAGAGTCATTACGGTGATCGGCTTTTTCTTCGCACCCATGATCCCCTTGAACGACGGGAAACGGGCGTCGGGGTTGCTTTCATTGACGGACACCACCGCGGGAACCGGGGCGTGTACGCGTTGACTTCCGCCGTCGACTCGCCGAACACCGTGGATGCGACCGTCGGAAAAGGTGATGTCACCCAGCATGCCCAGGTGGGGGACGCCGAGGTGCTCGGCGATCATCGACGGCACCACCCCGCCGCGTCCGTCGGTGGATTCATTTCCGGCGAAAACCAGATCCGCGCCGAGGGGTCGGATGACCGCTGCGAGCACCGCTGCGGTCTTTGCCGAGTCTGCGCCAGCGAGCGCATCGTCGCGCACGTGAATCGCCGAGCCGCATCCCATCGCCAGCGCCTTCTTCAGCGATTCGCTCACGTCATCGGGCGACATCGTGACCACGATCACCTCGGAGTCACCGAGTTCTTCGGCCGTGGTGAGGGCGGCCTCAATCGCCCGTTCGTTAATCTCGTCGATGACGGTGTCGGTGGCAGATCGGTCGACCCAGCCGGTCGACGCGTCGAGCTTGCGGTCTCCCCATGTGTCGGGAACTTGCTTCATCAGGACGACGATTTTCACGGTGAAATCCTTTCATCGTTGCGTTCAATATATTATATACAAACAGTCGAGCGTGTCCCTCCACTCGACGTGCATGCGGTTTACTTCTGAGACGCAATCCGCGCGTCGATGTGGCTAGCCAGTTGTTCCGCCGCGTGGTGCACGTGCGCTGACATCTCGCGCCTTGCCGTGTCTGCGTCACCGCGCCGGATGGCGTCGAGCACCAGGGTGTGGTCGTGCACGGTGGTTTCCGGCCATCCCGCGATAGTCGCATAGAAGCGGCGAGGCGCGTAGCGCGAGACAAGCCGGATCACGTTGGCCAATCGCGGTGAATTCGCCGCGAGGTTGATGTCACGATGGAACTGGTGGTTGAGTTCCTCCAGTGACGTGAGATCCCCACGTTCCGCCGCAGCAACGAGATCTTTATGAATGGCGTCGAGCGCAGCGACGTTCTCGGGCGTCACATTTGCGGCCGCGCGAGCGGCGAGTTCTCCGGCGACCATGGCCTGAACAAGAAACATGTCCCGGATGTCGTCCCCATCCAGTTGGGCGACCGTGAAGCCCCGGCGCGGAGCCAGATCGAGGAATCCCTCTGCTCGGAGGGCCTGCAGTGCTTCACGAGCTGGCGTGGTCGAAATTCCGAGTTCGTCCGCCACGGTCTCGGGGCGCACGGGCGCACCTGCTGGCAGATTGCCCGAGGTGATTTGATCGCGCAGGTACGCCGCCGCAACATCGCCAAGCTGGAGTCGAATCGACCGTAGTTGTGCGTTCATTCCTACCTCGACTCCTCGCGGGTGGTGGATCGTCGAGCAACGAGCGGTCGACTATACATTCCACATAATATGCGCACGATCACATCAACGTCCAGAGGACGGCGGCGGTCAATCCCCACGGCAAAAACCTCGTCGCCGACATATATTATGTATTTATGACCAACTCCCTCAATGACGACGAACAAATGCTGGTGGACACCGTCCGGGCCTTTATCGACCGTGATGTGAAGCCCACCGTCAACGAGGTCGAGCACTCGAACGAGTACCCCGAAGCCTGGATTGAAGCGATGAAGGAGATGGGAATCTTTGGACTCGCCGTTCCGGAAGAATACGACGGCCTCCCCATTTCGATGCAGGCTTACGTTCACGTGACCGAAGAACTCGCGCGCGGATGGATGAGCCTGTCCGGCGCGATGGGCGGACACACGGTCGTGGCCAAGCTGCTCACCCTCTACGGAACCGACGAACAGAAGCAAAAGTACCTTCCGTTGATGGCGACCGGTGAACTTCGCGCGACCATGGCGCTCACCGAACCGAACGGCGGAAGTGACCTTCAGGCCATTACGACGACGGCCAAGACCGACGGAGACGACCTCGTTATCAACGGGTCCAAGACCTGGATCTCGAATGTGCGACGCAGTGGACTAGTCGCCGTTCTTCTCAAGACCGACCCCGCCGCCGAACCACGGCACACCGGAATGTCCATTGTGTTGGTCGAACCGGGCGCTGGCTTCAGCATTTCCCGCGACCTGCCGAAGCTCGGTTACAAGGGCATCGAGTCGTGTGAAATCTCGTTCGACGGATACCGCACTCCCGCAACCCAGATTCTGGGTGGAGAGCCAGGTAAAGGCTTCGCACAGTTCATGAAGGGACTCGAAGTAGGGCGAATTCAGGTGGCGGCCCGTTCGCTCGGCGTTGCGAGTGCGGCGCTTGAGGACTCGTTGAAGTATGCGCAAGAACGTGAAACCTTCGGCAAACCGATTTGGAAACACCAATCGATCGGCAATTACCTCGCCGAGATGGCAACCAAACTGACCGCGGCCCGTCAACTCACGTTGTTTGCCGCGGCGAAGTACGAGAGCGGCGAACGCTGTGACATGGAGGCCGGAATGGCCAAACTGTTTGCGTCTGAAATCGCCGAACAAATCGCACTCGACGCGATCCGTATCCACGGCGGTTACGGGTACTCGACCGAATACAACATCGAGCGCTACTATCGCGATGCACCGCTCATGATCGTCGGTGAAGGTACCAACGAAATCCAAAAGAACGTCATCGCCGCGCAACTTGTCGCGCGTGGTGGACTCTAAAAATCCGAATCATCGAAAAGGAATCACCATGTCGTATTTCGAACCCGATGCCGACCTGCTGGCCGCATCCGACGCAGCACTCGCGAGCGTCAATGTCTCTCGACTGCTTCCAGCGGCGACGACCTTTGAGGTGCATGACCCCGCCACCGAAGAGGTAATCGGCCGCCTTCCGAACCACACGCCCGACGATGCCTTGGTTGCGCTGTCCAAGGCGGATGCGGCTGGCAAGGAATGGGCGAAGACGAGCCCGCGTCGGCGTTCCGACGTGCTGCACGCGGTCTACGCCAAACTGATCGAGCACAAAGACACGTTGGCCTACGTAATCTCGCGCGAAATGGGCAAGCCGCTCGCCGAAGGGTACGCCGAAGTCCAGTATTCGGCGGATTACGTTCGCTGGTACGCCGAAGAAGCGCTTCGGGCGCAAGGGCTGTATCGGGATTCGCCTGCGGGGGATGCGACCATCCTCGTACGCCGTGGTCCCATCGGAAACGCTGTGCTCATCGCCCCCTGGAACTTCCCGATGGCTATGGCGACGCGAAAGATCGCGCCGGCGCTCGCGGCGGGATGTGCGTGTGTGGTCAAGCCCGCCGCGCTCACGCCGCTGACCACCGTCGTCGTCTTGGACCTCATGATTCAGGCGGGCGTCCCCGAGGACCTCGTGCAGGTCATCACGACAACCAACTCCCCGGGGTTCTCGAGCACGCTCCTCGCTGACCAGCGCGTGCGCAAGATTTCGTTCACGGGTTCGACTCCGGTCGGCAGCACCCTCATGGCCCTCGCAGCGCAGAACATCGTCAAGAGTTCGATGGAACTGGGTGGTAACGCTCCGCTTATCGTGTTCGATGACGCCGACCTCGATCGTGCGGTCGAAGGTGCGATTCTGGCAAAGATGCGTAACGGTGGCCAAACCTGTGTTGCGGCGAACCGGATGTTTGTGCAAGAGGGAATTGCCGACGCCTTCGTCGAGAAGTTCACAGCGGCAATGGCAGCTCACAAGCTCGGAAACGCGATGAACAAGGACGTGACGCTCGGACCGGTGATTGATGACCGTGCGGTGAAACGACTTCAGCACCTCGTCGACGACGCGGTCGCCAAGGGCGCGAAACTTTTGACGGGCGGGAAGTCCCCCGACCGCAAGGGTCACTACTTCGAGGCGACGGTGCTCGACAACGTGCCCGCGAACGCCGAGATCATGACGACAGAGATCTTTGGACCGGTCGCCGCCATCACGCGATTCACGACCCAGGCGGAGGCCATCGAGAAAGCGAACGACACCGAGTTCGGTCTCGCCGCGTTCGTGTTCACCCAGGACCTCGATCGGGCGATCAACGTCGCCGAGGCGCTCGAGACGGGGATGGTCGGAATCAACAATGGGCTTTTGTCGAACGTCGCAGCTCCGTTCGGTGGAGTCAAGGCTTCTGGAACGGGTCGCGAAGGTGGCGCGGAAGGCCTCGACGAGTACCAAGAAATTCGATACTTCACGATGAAGCGGCGCGAAACCGAGTAACTACGGAACACACGGTCCGAGTTTGATGCAGTATCAATGAAACCCCAAAGGTTCGACCAAGAACCAATGGGGTCTCAAGAGAGTTACTGATTAGCAGCAACCGCGGCCGCCGCAGCAACCGTCACTACTCACGTTCGAGTCGAACTTGATCATGTTTCACCTCCTTGTGTAAATTGCTTGCTTCATATCAAATCGAAGTTTATCGATTTGATACAAATGTAGCACAGTCATATCGATAAATGTCAATATATGATTATTGATATGCAAATCATCGAAAACACCGCGGGTCTAGTAAACGTTGCCGAACTTGCGGCAACGTTGAAGGCGTTGGG
This sequence comes from Microbacteriaceae bacterium, assembly GCA_044237445.1. GTDB lineage: Bacteria > Actinomycetota > Actinomycetes > Actinomycetales > Microbacteriaceae > MWH-TA3. The sequence goes on from JBIIFF010000026.1 coordinate 10,659, forward strand.
TGATGAAACACGGCTCAACTTGTTGCTAAAGATTTCGAGAGAAGAAAGCGTCGATGGAGCATGCATTTGTGATCTCACCCCAGCCACAAACCTTGCACAGAGCACGGTTAGTCACCACATGAAGATCTTGGTCGATGCCGGCATACTCAATCGACGACAAAAAGGGAAATGGGCACACTTTTCTCTGACGCCTAAGGCCGTTGCGTTGCTTGATTCGCTTCAGATCGAATCCCTCAATAACGCCGATTGTTGCTGAATACGATTTGTTTGGCCGCAGGGTCGGGAACTTCGATGGCTGGCGATAGTTCGATGCAGACTGTCAGTCAATATGTCAGTCAAAACGCTGAAATACCCTGAAACATCGAGACACAATCAGACCCAATAATCCGCTAAGTTACTGGGAACAAGGCAATTGCTGATTGGGCTGTTTATAACTACGGATCAGACGGTTGGGGGTTCGAAGCCTTAGTGCATTGCGAATCAGAGTCCATCGTTCAGGCGGGTTTTCGACAGCGTAATCGTCTTTCTGTCATTGGGCGTGAAGAAGTCGTTGCCCTTGTCATCGACGACCACGAAGGCCGGAAAGTCTTTGACCTGAATTCGGTAGACGGCCTCCATGCCGAGGTCTTCGTAGTCAATCAACTCGACTGAGGCAATGTTTTCCTGTGCAATTAACGCAGCGGGTCCACCGATTGTTCCCAAGTAAAACCCGCCGTTTTCCTCGCACGACTTCGTCACGACGGACGATCGATTTCCTTTGGCGAGCATCACGAGAGAGCCACCGGCCGCTTGCAACGTAGGCACATAGCCGTCCATGCGACCGGCGGTTGTGGGCCCGAAGGATCCGGTCACGTGTCCCTCGGGGGTTTTGGAGGGACCGGCGTAATACACAGGGTGATTCTTCAAATAGTCAGGCAGGTCTTCGCCCGCGGCCAACAAGTCACGGAACCTAGCGTGAGCCATGTCGCGGGCCACGATCATCGGACCAGTCAAAAGCACCCGGGTTCCAATTGGGAGAGAACCCAATTGCTTTTGGATGTCACTCATCGGAAGGTTGAGGTCTACCGCCACTGAATCGTCATTTTCCATCGCCGGTAGCACGCTTTCGTCGGGTAGGTGACGTGCCGGATCGTGCTCGAGCATTTCTATGTGGACCCCGGTCGAATCGATTCGAGCCAGCACCTGTCGATCCGCGGAACACGACACGGCAATCGCAATCGGAAGCGAACCATTGTGGCGCGGGAGCCTAACGACCCGAACGTCGTGGCAAAAATATTTCCCGCCGAACTGTGCCCCGAATCCGATTTCTTGCGTGAGTTCGAACACCTTTTTCTCAAAGTCGAGGTCGCGGAATCCAGACCCAGCGGCTCCTCCCTCGACTGGCAGTTCGTCAAGGTAGTGAGCGGAGGCGAGTTTTGCGGTCTTGAGCGCGAACTCGGCTGTCGTTCCTCCGATGACGACGGCGAGATGGTACGGAGGGCAGGCGGCTGTGCCGATACTCTCAATTTTTTCTTTGAGAAACTCCAGCATTCTGGTTTCGTCGAGGATCGCCTTAGTCTCCTGATACAGAAACGACTTGTTGGCGCTTCCGCCTCCCTTGGCCATGAACAGAAACTCGTAGCTCGATCCCTTGGACATGCGGATGTCGATCTCAGCCGGCATGTTGTTTCGGGTGTTGGTTTCTTCCCACAGCGTTTGCGGCGAAAGTTGCGAGTAGCGAAGGTTGAGGTCTTTGTACGCGCGATAGATTCCTTGAGAAATGTGCGCCTCGTCGTCGCCATCCGTCAGCACCTGATTGCCTCGTTTAGCGAAGACAATCGCCGTCCCGGTGTCTTGACACATTGGTAAAACTTGACCCGCCGAGACGTTGGCGTTTTTCAGGAGGTCCAAAGCGACGAACTTGTCGTTATTCGAGGCCTCTGGGTCGAACAGTATCGAGTTGAGTTGCTCGAGATGGGATTTCCGGAGGTAGAAGTTGACCTCTTTGAAGGCTTCGTAGCTCAGGTCCTCGAGCGTCTTCCCGGGGATCTCCACGAAATCCTGGTCGCCTAACCTCATGGTCTTGATTCCTCCGTCACCCAACGACCTTGAGTCGAAGGCGTTTTTGCCCAGAGGCAAAATTGGGGAGTATTGATAATCTTCCACGGATTTAGTCTGCCAGTTGCGGAATACGAAAGCATTCACGCGCACCAGACGGCTGCTGGTATTTGCCCCGAAGGTTTGATCGTGCGCCGTGCTCAGGCGTGAACGACGGGTTCGACCCCGAGAAACCAGTCGATCAATTCACGGCCGTGGCGCTGGGCGGTCTGTCCGCCCTCGTTCCACTGGCGTCGGAACTCGTCGGGATTGAGCTTGCCGACGAGTTCGTCGCCACCGACGCGCAACCACTCCTCCATCAATTCTGTGGTCACCTCCGGGTGGAACTGGACTCCGAGGGAATTGCCCGATTTGAACACTTGGGGCGCCATCTCGTTTTCGCCCAGAACCTCGACGTCGGCGGGCAGCTCGACCTTGTCGTTGTGCCATGAGAACCAGGGACCGGTCGCCACGGGGCACGACGACGTCGTGGTGAAGTTGATCATTCCCGCTTCGAGCGCCGGGGCCTTGACTGTCTTGCCACCGAGCACCTCCGCCAACAGCTGCGCACCGAAACAGATTCCGAGGAAGGGAGTGCCACGGTCGCGGATTTCGCGGATGAAGTCCATTTCTTTTTCGACCCAGGCGCGTGTTCGTTCGTCGTAGGCGTGGGTGAACGACCCGAAAATGATGACCGAGTCAATACCGTCGAGGGACGGGAAGTCGACGTTTGCCGGAAGGAATCCGTCGTGTTCGGGGGTTGCGTCCAACACGGAGTGGTGAACGACCGTGTGCCCTAATTCCTCGAGGTAGCCGGCCATGTAGCCGTAATCGGTCGCGACGGTTTCCTCGTGTGTGACGAGGAGGATGGTTTTGGTCATGGTGCTGTGTCGATTCTGTGTTAAATGATGTCGCGGTAGCGCTGAGTTTCCCAGTCTGTCACCCAGGACGCGAATGCCGCCATTTCGTTCTGCTGCATGATGGTGAAGTTTTCGACGAAGTCGTCTCCGAAAACCTTTCGGCTCCAGTCACTCGACGAGAAGTTATCGAGCGCGTCGCGCATCGACGTTGCAAATCGCGGCAGGCTTTCGTCGACGTGCGGGTCTCCGATTGACTGCGGTTGAAGGGGGTAGTCATTTCGCAGACCGTCGAGTCCCGCCTGCAGATACCCCTGCGCAACGAGGTAGGGGTTCGAATCAGCCGCTGCCCAGCGGATCTCGAGTCGTGTGCCGGGTCCCTGGTGGGTGATGCATCGCACACCAACCATTCGGTTATCGAGCCCCCAGCAGACCTGCGTCGGAGAGAACGAATAGTCGACGATTCGCTTGTAGTCGTTGATTGTTGGCTGCGCGATGATCTGGAGTTCGAGGTTGCGTCGGAGCACTCCGGCGAGATACTTGCGCATCACGTCGGAGTGGACAGCGTGGTCACTGTCCTCGCCGGCGAAAACGTTCGTGCCTTCGAGGTCGGTGAGGCTCTGGTGAACGTGCATTCCGGAGCCGGATCCGCCGTTGAATGGCTTTGCCATGAAGGTCGCGTGTAATCCGTTCTGACGCGCGACGCGACGAACGATGTGACGGAACAGGATGGTGTTGTCCATCATGGTCAGGGCATCGTCGTAGACGACGTTGATTTCGATCTGCGACGGACCGTACTCGACGTTGCTGGCCTCGACCGCGATTCCAGTTCGGTGCAGCGCGTGGCGAATGCCACCAATCACGCCTTCGAGTTCGTCCGCGCGATCCATCGAATAGCAGTACGCCTGGTCACTGATGGGGTTCCAGTTCTCGTCGAACAGGTGGAATTCGAGTTCCGTGGCCATGTTGATGAGGTAACCCATGTCGCGGAATTCGGCGATGGTCTTTTTGAGCATCCCGCGGCCGTCCATTGTTATGGGCTCCTCGGTGTGGCCATCGACCATGTCACACATGACCGTCGCCATGCCCTCTTCCCAACCGGCAATTCGGAATGTGTTGAGATCGGGGACAGCCTTCATGTCGGGCGCACCCATGTCGCGCTCGAACCACGGCGTGGCCTCGACGTCGGATCGGAAATTCCACGAGAACGCGACGCCAGAAATAGCGAAGCCAGCACCGGTAAGGAATTGCGCCACCGGAAGTCGCTTTCCGCGCGGCATGCCCCACGTGTCGGTGAAGATGCACTCAACGGTGTGGAGGTTGTTCGCCTTGATGACCGCGGCGCAATCCGCCATCGTGACCTGCTTTTTTTCAGTGCGTGCTGCCATGGTTCCTCATCTTTGAGTGACGTATCCGCGTATCGGATATACAATATTTTATAGAGTAACCGAGGCGCTCGCCGCCAGCAACTGCTCTCTGACATCTCAGCGTGGAGGTCCCGTGAAATCCTTGGTTCTCGTCAATGCGAACGAGCCCCTCGTTACCGAGGAACGAGATATCCCCGTCGCCGGCCCGGGTGAGGAAGTCATCAAGGTCATCGCCTGCGGTGTTTGTCATTCGGATATTCACGTCGCGGACGGGCACTTCGGCGGGCCTCTCCCAATCGTGCTCGGTCACGAGGTCGTCGGGGAACACCCCGAACTCGGTCGGGTGCTCGTCTACGCACCCTGGGGTTGCCGCGCCCCCGATTGCCGGCAGTGCGCCGCTGGCCTCGAAATGATCTGCGCGAACAGCCACGAGGCGGGCGTCGTCGACGACGGTGGCTACCAGGAGTACATGCGTGTCCCCAGTCGC
>JBIIFF010000092.1:0-4165 GCA_044237445.1 Microbacteriaceae bacterium
TGCGAGTTCCGAGCCAGAACACGACCACGAGAAGGACGACCATGATCATGCGGATGATCATGATTCGGTTCATCTCGAACGGGGTTCCGACGAACAAAACGGCCTCGGGGAAAAATTCGGCGATGGTGGGAGCGTGGAACGTAACGCCTTCAGAGAGAACGAGGCCGTTCAGTCCGTTCACGTTGTCTCCTTGAGTCGAGCGCTACAGTGCGCTACATGGGCTCATATAGGGACGAGCCTACACCATGTCGACAATGGGAACACGAGCCCGCGAGATGGCAATCACGTCGCTCACCAGCGCTCCGAGCACCGCCGCGATCACGCAACTGAAGGCGATGACGGTGTCGAACGAATCGGAATTTCGGATAGTGAACGCGGCCACCAGAAACAGCACGAATTTGAGCAACCACGCCCCGAGAACGATTCCGAAAAAGAGCCCGGATGCGATGCTGCCGCCGGTCGCTTTCTGGCCGACGAGGATGCTGCCGGCGGTGATTCCCATGAAAACAAAAGCCATCGCGCTGCCGACCAGCGCGCTCGAGACACCGATGGGGCCGACCAGCGCAAAGCCGATTCCACCACCGACCACCGCGATGGCGACAGTGACGATTGCGCCGAGGAGAAGTGCCGTGCGAAGGGCCTTCGCCGCGAGTTGAACGGAACTAGACACGGGTGTCCTCCTTGATGTCACCGAACAGATTGATGGGTTTCTCACGTCCGAGTGGCGCGATGGTGAGAACCGTCGTGACAATCAGCCCGACAACGACGATTCCCGTCGCGACCGGCCAGTCGACAAACACGAACAGGTACGCACCCACGGCGACGACGAGAGTCCAGGCGTAGAGGATAAGAACCGCTTGGAAGTGGGTGTGCCCCATGTCCAGCAGGCGGTGGTGGAGGTGTTTGCGATCGGCCGCAAACGGCGACTGACCGTTGAGGATTCGACGGGTCACGGCGAGGACGAAGTCGACGAGCGGCACGACGAGGACTGCGAGCGGGAGGGCGAGCGGGATGAACGCCGGAACCAGTTGTCCCGGGTCGATGCGGGTGGGGTCGACCTGACCGGTCACCGAGATAGTCGAGGCGGCGAGGACGAGTCCGATGACCAACGCCCCCGAGTCCCCCATGAACATTTTGGCGGGGTACCAATTGACGGGAAGGAATCCGATCAACGCGCCACACAGGGCCGCGGTCAAGAGGGTCGCAAGGTTGAAGTAGCTGGTTTGCCCTGGCCCGGTCGCGAGATAGTGCGAGTACAGGAAAAACACCGAGCCCGCGATCAGGGTGACACCCGCCACCAGCCCATCGAGGCCGTCGATGAAGTTGATGGCGTTCATGACGAGGACGACGGCGAGGACCGTCAGGATGAGCGACATCGTCGGCGACAAGAGCGCGATGGTGCCGAACGGAAGACTGACGATTTGAACACCGGACCACGCGAGGATTGCGGCCGCGATGATTTGTGCCGCCAGTTTGACGAGCCAGTTGAGGTCGATGAGGTCGTCGATGACACCGACCACGGCCATCAAGACGATTCCGGCGCCGATTCCGACGACGGGCATGGGGTCCACAAAGATTTTCTGGAAGACGGGAAGGAAGGCCGCGACAATCAACCCGGCGCCGAGCCCCAGGACAATCGCCACCCCGCCGAGACGCGGTGTGGGAGTGGTGTGGACGTCGCGTTCGCGGATTCCGGGATAGATCTTGAACCGATGGCTCAGCCAGAGCAGCGCCTGCGACCCGATGAAGGAAATGAGAGCCGAAAAGATTCCGATGAAAACGTAATTCACTCGTCGCCCTCGATTGCTCCGACGATGGCACGAATGGCGTCGCGCGACACGGTTCCGTCGCGCAGCACGCGCACGGGTTTTCCCGTCACGGTTGGGGTTGCATCCACGATGGTCGAGCCGACGCGGGAACCGGACGATTCGCCGCTGTCGAGATAGACCGCGATTCGGTCACCGAGAGCGTCGCGGGCCTCGGTTGCGGTGAGCGCGGCGGGTTTCCCGGTGAGGTTGGCACTCGACACCGCGAGCGGGCCGGATTCGCGAAGAAGCTCGAGGGTGATTGCATGGTCGGGCATGCGAAGCGCGGCCGTCCCGTTCGTGTCCCCGAGGTCCCATGCGAGAGTTGTCCGCGCTGGAACAACGATGGTGAGTCCACCCGGCCAGAACGCCTCGGCAAGCGAGCGCATTTCGGGGGTGACGTGTTCGGCGAGTGCGTCGAGCGTCTCGATGCTCGGCACGAGAACGGGCGGAGGTGACGTCCGTCCGCGGCCTTTCGCATCGAGAAGTTTCTGGACAGCGGATGGGTTAAACGCATCCGCGGCGACGCCGTAGACCGTGTCGGTCGGGAGCACAACGAGGTCGCCTCGGCCCAGCGCCTGACGCGCGAGCCGCAGCCCTGTCAGCGCCTCGGCCGTGTCGAGGCAATCATAGATTTTGACCATCTTGACTAGTTTAGCGATGGACGGTCACCGCACCGCGGTGAGTGCCCGTTCGCGGTGGAGCAGATCGGTGTGCGTGGTCGTCATCCCGAAACCGGCCTCGGCGGCAATCGCTCGAACCGCTGCGCCCTGACCGTCGGCGTGTTCGACCACGAGTGTTCCGCCCGCACGAAGCAGTCGTGCCGCGCGGGCGATGAAGACGCGAATGTCACGCAAACCATCGGGTCCCCCGAACAACGCGGACTCCGGGTCGTAACCGAGAACCTCCGCATCGACCGGCTTGTCGGCATCGGGAATGTAGGGAGGATTGGCAACGACGACATCGACCGTTCCATCCAGTTCGGGCAGTGCGGTTGCCGCGTCCCCCCGCACGAGAGTGACCCGTCCGTCGCCGTATCGCGCGATGTTTCGTTCGGCCCACGCCGCCGCGAGGGGGAAAAGTTCGATGGCGTAGACCTCCGCGTTGGGCACCTCGGATGCGAGTGCGAGTGCGAGCGCGCCGGTTCCTGTCCCCAAATCGACCGCCCGCGGCGTCGCCGTCGGGACCTGCCGCAGTGCCTCAATCGCCCATTCGGCGACGAGTTCCGTTTCGGGCCGGGGCACAAGCACCCCTGGACCGACCTCGAGCACGAGGTGACGAAAGGGCGCTTCGCCGGTGATGTGTTGCAGCGGCTCGCGCGCCTCGCGGCGAACCGCCAACAATTCGATGCGCGCGACCACATCGGCCTCCAGTTCCGCGCCCATGAAGGCTTTAGTGGCGACTTCACCGCGGGTCCAGCCGGTCACGTGGCCGACGACCAATTCCGCATCCGCCAAAGCGGACTCGATTCCCGCTCGACCAAAACGATCCGCCAGATCACTCACCAGCGTGCCGACAGTGGTCACGAGCCGGTGGACTCCGACAGTGCCTTCAGTCGGGCTTCTTCGTCGACGGTGATGCACGATTCGATGATGGGCTCGAGCGCGCCGTTCATCACCTGGTCCAGGTTGTAGGACTTGTAGCCGGTCCGGTGATCGGCAATTCGGTTTTCAGGGAAGTTGTAGGTGCGAATTCGCTCGGAACGGTCCATTCCCCGGATCTGGCTCTTGCGCGCGTCGCTCGCGACGGCGTCGCGCTCTTCCTGCTGACGCGCGAGAAGCCGTGCACGCAGAACGCGCATCGCCGACTCCTTGTTCTGGATTTGGCTTTTCTCGTTCTGGCAGGACACGACGATTCCGGTGGGAACGTGCGTGATGCGAACCGCTGAGTCGGTCGTGTTGACCGACTGTCCACCCGGACCACCCGAGCGGAACACGTCAATCCGAAGGTCGTTCGGGCTGATTTCGACTTCTTCGGGCTCGTCCACTTCGGGAAAAACCAGGACACCCGTCGTCGAGGTGTGGATTCGACCTTGGGCCTCGGTCGCCGGGACACGTTGCACCCGATGCACACCACCCTCGTACTTCAACCGAGCCCACGCTCCGTTAGCGGGGTCGGATGCGTTGGCCTTGATGGCGACCTGTACATCCTTGAAGCCACCTAGATCGCTGTCGGTTTTGTCGAGGATTTCGACGCGCCAGCCTCGGCTGTCCGCATACTGCGTGTACATCCGCAACAGATCGGCGGCGAACAGGAAACTTTCGGCCCCGCCCTCGCCCCCCTTGATTTCCATGATGACGTCGCGACCGTCGTCGGGATCCCGCGGTATGAGCAGTCGTCGCAGTTTTTCCTCGAGTTCG
>JBIIFF010000093.1:0-4124 GCA_044237445.1 Microbacteriaceae bacterium
CGTGTCGGCTCTGTGCGCCGCAGTGGTACTGTCACTCATCGTTGATCCGACGCTGTCCCATTCGATCGGATTTGCACTCTCCGTCGCCGCGACACTGGGGTTGCTCGTCATCGCGCGCCCCTTGGCCACTGAATTACAGCGGTGGCTCCCAGAAGCGGTGGCACTCCTCGTTTCGATTCCCCTCAGCGCGGCAATCGCGTGCCAGCCGATCATTCTGGTCTTTTCCTCGTCGATTCCGACCTACGGCGTGGTCGCCAACGTTCTCGCCGAGCCTTTTGTTCCGCTGGCGACTGTTACCGGACTACTGTCCATCCTCGCGACGCCCATCCCGCCACTGTCAGACGGATTGCTCGCAATCGCGTCGTTGGCGGCCGGGGCGATCGCGTTCGTCGCGCGAACCTTCGCGGCGTTCCCCGTAGCGCGTATTCCCTGGCCACCGGGAATCGACGGAATCGCTCTCGCCACCGCCGTGTCGCTCGGCATCGTGTTGGCGCTTCGCCCCCGTTTTCGCGCACTTGGTTTGGTGATGGCGCTCGTCGCCGGCACGCTCGGACTTTCGCTGACGGTCGGTGCCAGTCGCATCGCGTGGACCAGCGCGCCCTCGGATTGGTCCTGGGCCCAGTGCGACGTCGGACAAGGAGACGCCGTCGTGGTGCGGGACGCCGGGGTCGTGGCGGTGTTCGACACGGGCCGAACGGAAACGCCGATGCGCGAATGCCTCGCGGCGCTGGGAATCGGGCACGTCGACATCCTCGTTCTCACGCACTTCGACGTCGACCACGCGGGTGGTTCCGCCTCCCTCATCGGACGGGTCGACACGGTGTTGCACGGCCCGACGGACGGTGCGGCAGACGACGGACTCCTGCGCGACTTCGCAGAGGGCGGCGCTGTGGTCCGTTCGGCGTCCCGCGGGCTCACGGGACAACTGGGGCGGCTCGAGTTGCGGGTGTTGTGGCCGACACCGAACAGCCCGCGGGATCCGGGAAACCCGTCCAGCATCGTCGTGTCGCTCTCGGCAGGAATCGCGTGCGACGACACGTGCGTCACGGGGCTCAACCTGGGCGACTTGCCGGGTCCGGAACAAGCGCTGCTCTTGTCACTCGGCGGAGTGATCCCGACGGACGTGGTCAAGGTGAGTCACCACGGTTCCCGTGATCAACACGTCGAGCTCTATCGACGACTTCGTGCACCGGTCTCCCTGATCGGGGTGGGAGCGGACAACGAATACGGACACCCGACGGTCGAAACCCTGGAAGCGTTAACGGCGTTGGGTTCAACGACTCTGCGCAGCGACGTCAACGGAATCGTGCTCGTCTCTCGTTCCGTTTCCGGAGAACTGCGAGTGTGGCGCGAGCGACAACCCGACACCCGATTTACACTGAACTCGGAGGGATGATGTCGAAAACCGAGGTGGTGCCGTGGCACGGTGTGCGCGAAGCGCCCGTTTTGCTCGTCACCGGACCCGAAGGCTTTCTCGCGGAACGAGTTTTTCGCGAACTTCGGGATCGAGTCCGAACCGCGCAGCCCGAACTGGAAGTCACCGACCTCGACGCGGCTAACTACAGCGTCGGAACCCTGCTCGATGTGGCGAGCCCGTCTCTCTTCGGCGAATCGCGCATGATCCGAATCGTGAACGGTGAGTCGGGCGGTGAGGAGTTCGTTGCGGACGTACAGTCCTACCTCGAGGTCGTCGCTGACGACGTGATACTGGTCATCCGACACGGCGGCGGTAATCGAGGCAAGAAATTGCTGGACTCGGTGCGGGCATTCCCGGCCACGCTCGAAGTCGAGTGCGCCGAGATCAAAAAAGAGGCAGACCGCGCCTCGTTTGCGATGCAGGAATTTTCCCGACTGAACGTGAAGGCGGACCGTGACGCCGTGGGCGCGCTCGTCGGGGCTTTTGCCGGGGACCTCGCGGAATTGGCGGCGGCGTGCGATCAGATCGCGAGCGACGCGCTCGGAAAACCTATTACCAAAAGTTTTGTTGACACGTATTACCAAGGCCGACAGGAAGTGTCGTCTTTCGCTGTCGCTGATGTCGCGCTGGATGGCAATCGGGCCGAGGCGCTGCGTCTGTTGCGACACGCAATCCAAACGGGTGTTGACCCGGTACCCCTGATCGCCGCGTTTGCGGTCAAACTTCGTCAACTCGCCAAGGTCGGCGGCTACACCGGTCTGCCCGCCAGCGCAGCCAAAGACCTGGGGATGCCCCCGTGGATGATTGACAAGACGCGAAGCGCCTTGCGGAAATGGACCGGACCGACTCTGGGCCGGGCAATTCTGGCAGTCGCCGAGGCGGACGCCATGGTGAAGGGGCAAGGTCGAGACCCGGAGTTCGCGGTGGAGCGGATGGTCGACCGAATCGCGTCGCGCTCTTAAACGACGTTGGCCCCCGGTTTCCCAGGAGCCAACAGCGTTGATTTCTGCGCAGAGTTACTTGTCTGCGGCCTTCTTGGCAGGGGCCTTGGCGGGTGCTTTCGCCGCGGTTTTCGCGGGTGCTTTCGCCGCGGCCTTTGCGGGAGCCTTGGCTGCGACCTTCTTGGCCGGAGCTTTCGCTGCCGCCTTGACCGGAGCCTTGGTCACCTTCGCGTCGCCGGACAGCGCCGCGACCTTGGATGCGAGCGCCGATTTGCGGTTCGCTGCTTGGTTCTTGTGAATTACGCCCTTCGAGACGGCCTTGTCGAGCTTGCGCGACGCCGCCGCAACCGCGTTGACCGCGTTCGCTTTGTCGCCCGACGCGATGGCGTCACGCGCAACGCGCACGACGGTCTTGAGCCCGCTCTTGACCGCTTTGTTGCGATCTTGAGCTTTGAGGTTGGTCTTGATTCGCTTGATTTGCGACTTAATATTTGCCACGAATGGTTTCCTTAGGTGAGTGGTATCGAACCAGGATGGGGTGTTGCGAATCCCGGTGTCGTTCCGTGCAGAGGAGAGAGGGCCTCGGCACGCAAGCCAAGTCTCTACGTTACCAGAGGCGAACGGCGGATGGGAACCGCAAGCCGTGAAACAATAGAGAACGATGTCTCGTTCCGTGAAGCCACCCGTTCCGTCCCGCACGGACCCGTCGGTCATTCGCAACTTTTGCATCATCGCCCATATCGACCACGGCAAATCAACCCTCGCCGACCGAATGTTGGGCATCACGGGCATCGTCGGAGACCGCGATATGCGCGCTCAATATCTCGACCGCATGGACATCGAACGCGAGCGCGGTATCACTATCAAGAGCCAAGCGGTGCGAATGCCGTGGGCCGTCGGCGGAGTGGATTATGCGCTCAACATGATCGATACCCCAGGGCACGTCGACTTTTCGTACGAGGTCTCGCGGTCACTCGCCGCCTGTGAAGGCGCGATTTTGTTGGTTGACGCGGCACAGGGAATCGAGGCGCAAACGCTCGCCAACCTGTATCTCGCCCTCGAGAACGATCTCGAAATCATTCCGGTGCTGAACAAGATCGACCTCCCTGCGGCCGACCCCGACAAATACGCGAAAGAACTCGCATCGCTCATCGGTGGTGATCCGGACGACGTCCTTCGTGTGTCGGGGAAAACCGGTGTCGGTGTCGACGTGTTACTCGACCGCGTGGTCGAGAACATTCCGTCGCCGTCTGGCGACCCGAACGCGCCCGCTCGAGCCATGATCTTCGATTCGGTTTACGACTCGTATCGCGGAGTGGTGACGTATGTCCGAGTGATGGACGGATCGCTGAGTCCGCGCGAGCGCATTCAGATGATGTCCACGCGCGCCACGCACGAGTTACTCGAAATCGGGGTGTCGTCGCCAGAGCCGACCCCGTCGGCGGGTCTTGGCGTCGGTGAGGTCGGGTACCTCATCACGGGGGTGAAGGACGTGCGGCTCTCGAAAGTCGGGGACACCGTCACCAATCTGGGTAAACCGGCAAAGCTTGCGCTACCCGGCTACACCGACCCCAAACCAATGGTGTTCTCGGGTCTGTACCCGCTCGACGGAAGCGATTTCCCTGAACTGCGCGAAGCTCTCGACAAGTTGAAACTCAGTGACGCGTCGCTGGTGTACGAACCGGAAACGTCGGTTGCCTTGGGCTTCGGGTTCCGGTGCGGGTTTCTGGGGCTGTTGCACCTGGAAATCATCGCCGAACGACTCG
>JBIIFF010000069.1:0-6594 GCA_044237445.1 Microbacteriaceae bacterium
GGTTGTGCCGGTCGCCGCAGACGGGCGCATGAGGGGAGCCGACATCGAGACAGCAGTTGGCGACGATTGGGACGGAATCTTTGCCATTGTTGCCACGGGCGGAACGACAAACTTTGGAATTGTGGACGACATCGGGAGTGTTGTTGCCACCGGCAAAAAGCACAACGTGTGGGTGCACCTTGATGGTGCGTATGGAATTGCCGGGATGTTCGCCGCGTCCACCAAAAAGTTTTTCGATGGAATTGAGGGCGTCGACTCGTTCATCGTCGATCCGCACAAGTGGCTGTATGCGCCGTACGATTCGTGCGCGTTGATTTATCGGAACCCTGCAATCGCCCGCGCTGCACACACGCAGCACGCGTCCTACCTCGATGTCCTTACCGACACCGACGAATGGAACCCCTCTGACTTTGCGGTGCACCTTTCCCGTCGCGCGCGCGGACTGCCGCTGTGGTTCTCTCTCGCCACTCACGGGGTCGCGGCGTATCGCGAGGCAATCGAGTCGAACAACATCGTGGCCCAGGAAATCGCCCAGGTGATTCGCGAGAGCGACCATCTCGAACTGGTTCGTGACCCGATGCTGTCCGTCGTAGTGTTCCGCCGCAAGGGATGGACGAGCGAGCAGTACAACGCGTGGAGTGACGCGCTGTGGCAGGAAGGCACAGCTGCGTGCTTCCCGTCCAAATTCAAGGGCGAGCCGGTCCTGCGATTCGCGATCGTCAACCCACGCACGACGATTGATATTCTGATGAACCTTGTTGAGAGCCTGAAGGACTAAATCATGACGAATCGGTGGCCGGCGGAATGGGAACAGCACACCCGCACCTGGATGGCGTGGCCCTCGTCGGGTTACGCCCTCGGTGACTCCGAGGCTGACATCGCCGAGGCGCGCGGCGCGTGGGCCTCGGTCGCGAACGCAATTGTTAAGCACGAGCCCGTGACGATGATTGTTGACCCGTCTGCCGCGGACGTCGCACGAGAGTGGCTTGACGACCGCGTCGCCATCGTCGAGGCAAAACTCGACGATGCCTGGATGCGCGACATCGGACCCACCTTTGTCCGGGCACCCGAAGGGACGCTGCTCGGGGTCGATTGGATATTCAACGGCTGGGGGGCCCAATCGTGGGCGGAGTGGACGAACGACGCTGAAATCGGTCGTGCGGTTCTGGCCTCGGCCGACGTCCCCGTCATCTCGTCGACTCTCACGAACGAGGGCGGCGGCATCCACACGAACGGTGACGGTACCGTCCTCGTGACCGAAACCGTCCAGCTAGACCCGGGTCGAAACCCTGGTTGGACGCGCGAACAGGTCGAACGTGAACTGTTCGACACGCTCGGCGCGACGCGATTCGTGTGGCTTCCCCGCGGGCTTACCCGCGACTACGACGAATTCGGGACACGCGGTCACGTCGACATCGTCGCCGCGTTCTGCAACCCGACGACGGTTCTGTATCACGACCAGCGAAACCCCGAACACCCCGATTTCGCGGTATCGGAAGAGGTCCGCACGATTCTGGAGGCGGAAGGCTTCGAGTTGATTGCAGTTCCCGCACCCGAAACCCTGCGCGACGACGAAGGATTCGTCGACTACTCGTACATCAACCACTACGTCTGTAACGGCGCGGTGATTCTGTGCGGTTTTGATGATCCCAATGACGAGGTCGCCAAGGGAATCCTCGAAAAGGCCTACCCCGGTCGAACGGTTGAGTTGGTTGACGCTCGTGCACTGTTTGCCCGCGGCGGCGGCATCCACTGCATCACCCAGCAGCAGCCGGCTTAGCCGAGTTCCGTCCAGGTGATCACAAACGCGGTGTTGAACCGCGGATGGCACTGCGAGCAGGACGCGACCATGTTGCGCGGGCGACGGTAACGCAGAACGACGTGCCCAGCGGCGCAGGTTCCCCGCCACCGTGCGAGGTGGTCGGGCGTTGGGCCGTTGTGCCTCGTGAACCCGGTGTATCCGATTGACCGTGCCGTCGCGAGCCACCGAGCGCTGTGGTTTTCCCGCTTGCCGCAGAGTGCGTGCGCAATCTCGTGCAACACCGTCTGTTCCGCGTCGTCCAAGGAGACGAGTTCGGTGATGTAGCGGGACAGAGTGATCACCGCCCGATCGTGGTGACAGGCACCGGCTCGGCGGCGCGCATGATCAAACCGAAACTGCCAAGTAGCGGGGAGGTGACCGAGGTGGTCCGTCATCAATCTCTCAGCGAGATACTGCACGGAAACGAGGTCAGCCACAGTCCCAGCCTAGGCACTCGTCACGATCGAAACAGGTTGCGCGCGGGCGGAGGCGACGGTGTCGCGGTGATGTCGGTCACGATGGCGGCGCTCGCCGACCAGGCCTGAGCATCGCGTCCCGCAATGAGTGTGGTCGGGTGCGGCCCCTTCCCCGCGAGTCCTGAAACCCAGGCCGGGACGCTTCCATCGCACATCGCGGCGATGACAACGTTGCCAAAGCGTTTGCCGTTCGCCACACCCTGCTCGGCGATGGCGAAGGCGTCCCCGAAAACAAATCGAATCGTCGCGAGTTGTCCGCGGGCGAACGCCATGGGCGGACCGTCCGTCACGTTCGCGACGACGACCCCGGTCGGTGTGAGCAACTCCTTGACCGCGGTGTAAAACTCGACGCTGGTCACGTGTGCCGGAGTGCGCGCCCCGCGAAAGACGTCCACGACGACCAGGTCGACTTGTCCGAGGAGTCCTTTCGGAAGTGATTCCATGACGTCCCGCGCATCGCCGTATCGACAGCGAATTGACGCCCCACGCGGAAGCGGGCAGTGCTCGCGCACGAAATCGATGAGTTCCCGTTCGATTTCGACAACCTGCTGCCGCGAACCCGACCGGGTCGCCGAAACGTATCGGGGCAGAGTGAGACCCCCCGCCCCGAGATGGAGAGCGGTGATCGCGGACCCGGTTGGGAGCGCCGCGTCGATGATGTGTCCCATCCTGGCGATGTAGTCGAAGTGCAGTGCTGTCGGCTCGACGAGGTCGATGTGCGATTGGGGGGTGTCGTCGATGGACAAAATCCAACTGCCGGGGCGCCACGCATCGGGCTGCAAACTAGCGATGAGTCCGCTGCCGGCGAGGCGTTTCGTGAAGGGCTCTGTCACGTCGCCACCCTCACCCGCTCTGCGCCGAAAACAGCGCCGTGTAATTGTTACCAATTTGAAACTTTACAAACCACCAGAAAGCGTGTAACGTAGCGAGTTGCGCTTCATTCTGCTCGGCGTTCATATTGAGGTTCGTCGGCTCACCCGTAAATAGTGGCGGGATCATGGCGCTTCCCCACGTTCACACACTGTATCAAGGGCCCCGCCCGTAAAGGACATATCTGTGGCTGTTAAGAAGAAAAACCAGGGGACCGGACGCGACGCTAGTCGAGTGTCGTTTGCCAAGGTGACCGACGCGCTCACCGTTCCGGACCTCCTCGCTCTTCAAACCGAAAGTTTCGACTGGCTGATTGGGTCCGAAGGCTCGGACGTTCGATCGGGACTCGAAGAAATCTTCGAAGAGATTTCGCCGATCGAGAACGACCGCATGCAGTTGTCGTTCACGAATCCGTATCTCGAAGAAAAGAAGTACGATCTCGACGAGTGCAAGGAACGCGGCAAGACCTACGCCGCCCCGCTGTATGTCGAGGCCGAGTTCATGAACCACGACACAGGTGAAATCAAGACGCAGACCGTCTTCATGGGTGACTTCCCGCTCATGACCCCGAAGGGCACCTTCGTCATCAACGGCACCGAGCGTGTCGTTGTGTCCCAGCTCGTCCGCAGCCCCGGCGTCTACTTCGAAAAGGTCGACGACAAGACGACCGACAAAGACCTGTATTCCTGCCGAATCATCCCCAGCCGCGGTGCCTGGCTCGAATTCGAAATTGACAAGCGCGACCAAATCGGTGTGCGCATCGACCGCAAGCGTCGCCAGTCGGTGACCGTCTTCCTCAAGGCCCTCGGCATGACCCGTGAAGAGATCGTGAAGGAATTCGCGGGCTCGTACACGATGGAGGAAACCCTCAGCCACGACAACATCCTCACTGCCGAAGACGCTCTCAAGGACATTTACAAGAAGCTCCGCCCGGGCGAGCAGGTCGCGCTCGAAGCAGCGCGGTCGCTCCTCGACAACTTCTTCTTCAACTCGAAGCGCTTTGACCTCGCGAAGGTGGGCCGGTACAAGCTCAATCGCAAGTTGGGGCTCGAACTTCCCGTCGGCTCGTCCGTTCTCACGCTCGATGATATCAAGGCGACGATTCGTTACCTCATCGCGTTGCACGAGGGCAAGTCCACGATGCCGGGCAAGCGCAACGGCAAGAACGTCGAAATCCCTCTGGGAACAGACGACATCGACCACTTCGGCAACCGCCGTATTCGTGCCGTCGGCGAACTCATCCAGAACCAGATTCGCACGGGCTTGTCGCGCATGGAGCGCGTCGTTCGCGAGCGCATGACGACCCAGGACGTCGAGGCCATCACGCCCCAGACACTCATCAACATCCGTCCCGTGACCGCCGCGATCAAAGAATTCTTTGGTACGTCGCAGCTGTCACAGTTCATGGACCAGAACAACCCGCTCGCGGGTCTCACCCACAAGCGTCGTTTGTCGGCGCTCGGACCGGGTGGACTGTCGCGCGAGCGCGCGGGCGTCGAGGTTCGTGACGTCCACCCCTCGCACTACGGACGAATGTGCCCGATTGAAACCCCGGAAGGCCCGAACATTGGTCTGATCGGTTCGCTCGCTTCGTTCGCGCGAATCAACGCGTTTGGGTTCATCGAAACTCCGTACCGACAGGTCGTCAACGGCAAGGTCACCAACAAAATCGACTACCTCACCGCGAGTGACGAAGACGAGCACATTGTTGCCCAGGCTGGTTCTCCCGTGAAAGAAGACGGGACGCTCTCGGAAGAGCGCGTTCTCGTTCGAATCAAGGGCGGAGAGGTCGACACCGTTCCCGCGAACCGCGTCGACTACATGGACGTGTCGCCGCGCCAGATGGTGTCGATTGCGACGTCGCTTATCCCGTTCCTCGAGCACGACGATGCGAACCGCGCCCTCATGGGTGCCAATATGCAGCGTCAAGCTGTTCCACTCTTGCGCTCGGAAGCGCCGATTGTCGGAACCGGCATGGAATCGTACGCCGCGGTGGACGCGGGCGACGTGCTCATCGCCGACTACGCCGGTGTCGTCACCGAGGTCTCGGGTGACCACGTCACGGTTCTCAACGACAAGGGCGGCGAACTTATCGCCGGAACCAAGAATAAGGTGCCCGTTTCGTCGGAATACCTGCTTCGCAAGTTCGAGCGCTCCAACCAGGGAACCAACTTCAACCACCGCCTCGTCGTCTCGGAAGGCGACAAGGTCGCCAAGGGCGCTGTCCTCGCGGACGGTCCCGCGACCGAAAACGGCGAACTCGCTCTCGGAAAGAACCTCCTCGTGGCGTTCATGTCGTGGGAGGGTCACAACTTCGAAGACGCGATCATCCTCAGCCAGAACCTGGTCAAGGACGACACGTTGTCCTCGATTCACATCGAAGAGTACGACGTCGATGCGCGAGACACCAAGCTCGGACCGCAGGAAATCACTCGCGACATTCCCAACCAGTCACAGGAGAGCCTCGCTCACCTTGACGAAGAAGGAATCGTCCGCATCGGTGCCGAAGTTCGCTCGGGAGACATCCTCGTCGGCCGCATCACGCCGAAGGGTGAAACCGAACTGACCGCCGAGGAACGCCTGCTTCGCGCGATCTTCGCTGAAAAGGGCAAGGAAGTTCGCGACTCGTCGCTCCGTGTCCCGCACGGCGAGCACGGAACCGTCATCGACGTCAAGATCTTTGACGCCAACGACGAGGACGACGAACTCGGAAACGGTGTCCTTAAAAAGGTCATTGTCTACATCGCCCAAAAGCGCAAGATCTCCGAAGGTGACAAGCTCGCTGGTCGCCACGGAAACAAGGGTGTCATCGCCAAGATTCTGCCGGTCGAAGACATGCCGTTCCTCGAAGACGGAACGCCCGTCGATGTAGTCCTCAACCCGCTCGGTGTCCCCGGTCGAATGAACTTCGGACAGGTGCTCGAGCTTCACCTCGGATGGGCCGCCAAGCAGGGCTGGAAGGTCAACGGAAACCCGGACTGGGCGAAGTTCCTGCCCGAGGAAGCCCGTGAAATCGCCGCCGGCACCAAGGTGGCAACACCCGTGTTCGACGGCGCGAGCGAAATCGAAATCGCCGGCCTGCTCGAATCGACGTTGCCCCGTGCGAACGGCAAACAACTCATCGGTTCGTCCGGAAAGGCCGTGTTGTTCGACGGCCGCACCGGCGAAAAGTTCGACGACCCGATTTCCGTCGGGTACATGTACATCCTCAAGTTGCACCACCTCGTCGACGACAAGATTCACGCTCGTTCGACCGGACCGTACTCGATGATCACGCAGCAACCGCTGGGTGGCAAGGCACAGTTCGGTGGACAGCGATTCGGGGAGATGGAGGTATGGGCGCTCGAAGCGTATGGCGCTTCGTACGCTCTGCAAGAGCTTCTCACCATCAAGTCCGACGACATTGCCGGTCGCGTCAAGGTTTACGAAGCGATTGTCAAGGGACTC
>JBIIFF010000059.1:0-8513 GCA_044237445.1 Microbacteriaceae bacterium
TCAACATTCAGGAACCTGGAATCCCCGAATCTTTCAAGGTCCTCATGAAGGAAATGCAGTCTCTCGGGCTCAACGTCGAAGTACTCGACGCCGCCGAGAACCCGGTCAACCTTCGTGACACGGCGGATGACGCCGATCGCGCCACCGCATCGTTGGGTGTCAACATTGCCCGTGAAGAGTCCGCCGCTGTGGACTTCGCCGAATAGGCAACCCCAAGAACTGATTATCGGAAAAAACGGAAGAGAAAAAAGTGCTCGACGCAACATCCTTTGAGAAAATTCGCATCAAGCTCGCTACGAACGAACAAATTCGGTCGTGGTCGAGCGGTGAAGTGAAAAAGCCCGAGACCATCAACTACCGCACCCTGAAGCCGGAGAAAGACGGTCTCTTTGGAGAGCAAATCTTCGGCCCGTCCAAGGACTGGGAGTGCGCCTGTGGCAAGTACAAGCGCGTCCGCTTCAAGGGCGTCACGTGTGAGCGATGCGGCGTCGAGGTAACCCGACAGGCGGTTCGCCGCGAGCGCATGGGGCACATCGAGCTCGCCGCTCCGGTCACCCACATCTGGTACTTCAAGGGTGTGCCCAGCCGTCTCGGCTACCTCCTCGACATGGCGCCGAAAGACCTTGAAAAGGTCATCTATTTCGCCGCGTACATGGTGACGAGCGTCAACGAAGCACGCATGCACCAGGACATGCCCGCGGTTGAGAAAATGGTCCAGACAGAGATCCGTGACTACGAAAAGGTCCGCGACGAAGATATCGCCGACCGCCAAAAGGAACTCGAAGACGAACTGGCCAAGCTCGAAGCCGAAGAAGCCAAAGCGGACGTCAAGCGCAAGGCCAAAGAACTGGCGGAGCGCGAGATGGCCAACATCCGCAAGTCGTTTGACGACGACATTGCGCGCTGGCAGCGTGCGTGGGATTCGTTCCGTTCACTGAAGCAGGGTGGACTCTGGGCGGATGACACCGAGTTCCGTTTCCTCGTGGACCACTTCAAGGGCAACACGGACCCGGACAAGACGACTCTCGACGAGACGTACTTCACCGCGCTCATGGGCGCCGAAGCGATCGAGCACGTGCTGAAGGACTTGGGCAAGAACGACCGCGAAAAGCTGAAGGCGGAAGCTGAAGTTCTCCGCGGCGAGATCACGAACGGCAAGGGCCAGCGCAAGGTGCGCGCAATCAAGCGCCTCCGCGTTGTCAACTCGTTCCTCGTTCCCGCCGGACAGGACCCCCGCGACGTACCACTGCCCGAGGCGATGGTGTTGCGTGTGATTCCCGTGATTCCGCCGGACCTTCGCCCGATGGTGCAACTCGACGGTGGACGTTTCGCGACGTCAGACCTCAACGACCTGTACCGCCGCGTCATCAACCGCAACAACCGCCTCAAGCGGTTCGACGAGCAGATGACGCCGCAGATCATCAAGAACAACGAAAAGCGCATGTTGCAAGAAGCGGTGGACGCGTTGTTCGACAACGGTCGTCGCGGCCGTCCGGTGACCGGCACGGGAAACCGCGCACTCAAGTCGCTGTCCGACATGCTCAAGGGCAAGCAGGGGCGTTTCCGCCAGAACCTTCTGGGAAAGCGCGTCGACTACTCGGGCCGTTCGGTCATCGTGGTCGGTCCACAGCTGAAGCTTCACCAGTGCGGTCTGCCCAAGCAGATGGCGCTTGAACTGTTCAAGCCCTACGTCATCAAGCAGCTGCAGGACAAGGGCCTCGCGTCCAGCATCAAGAGCGCGAAGCGCGCCGTTGAGCGCGCGTACCCCGAGGTCTGGGGCGAGCTCGAAGAAATCATCCGCGACCGCCCGGTTCTGCTGAACCGCGCACCAACGCTTCACCGTCTCGGAATCCAGGCGTTCGAACCGCAACTCGTCGAGGGTAAGGCCATTCAGCTTCACCCCCTCGTCTGCGCTGCGTTCAACGCCGACTTCGATGGTGACCAGATGGCCGTTCACGTCCCGTTGTCGCTTGAGGCTCAGGCGGAGGCGCGTGTTCTAATGCTCGCATCGAACAACATCCTCAAGCCCTCGGACGGCAAGCCGGTCACGGTTCCGACCCAGGACATGATCATCGGTCTTCACCACCTCACCTCCGAGCGCTCCGGCGTCGCGGGCGAGGGACGCGTCTTCGGAAGCGTCTCGGAAGGACTCATGGCGTTCGACCTCAAGCAACTCCACATCAACGCGAAAATCAAGATCCGCGTTCCTGGTGTGGTGTTCGCGAAGGGCACCGAACCCGCGGGCTTCGCTGACGGCGCCGCGTTCGAGACGACCCTCGGAAAGGCAATCTTCAACGGTCTGCTCCCGGCGGATTACCCCTACGTGACCAAGGTCGCGGACAAGGGTGAAATCACCGAAATCGTCGAGGTCCTCGCCGAAAAGTACCCCAAGGTGATTGTGGCAACCACGCTCGACGCACTCAAGGACGCCGGTTTCCACTGGGCGACCCGTTCGGGTGTCACCGTCGCGCTGAGTGACGTCGTGTCTCCGAAAGAGAAGAAGACCATCATCGAGAAGCACGAGAAGTTGGCCGCCAAGGTCGACGGACAGTTCGAAAAGGGACTCATCTCGGAACTCGAGCGTCACAAGGAACTCATCGGAATTTGGACCGAAGCGAACGTCGAGGTATTGGCGGCGTTGAAGACGGAAATGTCGAAGGGCTACAACACCATCAACCGCATGGTCACCTCGGGTGCTCGAGGAAACTGGCTGCAGGTCGGCAACATCGCCGGAATGCGCGGACTCGTCGCCAACCCGAAGGGTCAGATCATCTCGACCCCGATCAAGAACTCGTACCGCGAGGGATTGTCGGTCGCCGAGTACTTCATCGCCACCCACGGTGCCCGCAAGGGACTTGCTGACACGGCTCTTCGTACCGCCGACTCGGGTTATCTCACGCGTCGTCTCGTCGACGTGTCGCAGGACGTCATCATCCGCGAAGCGGACTGCACGACGACCAAGGGGCTTCCGTTCCCCATCGCAACCGACGGCGTCGCCGCGGACAACGTCGAAAACCTCGTCTTTGCTCGCACGCTCGCTGCGGACGCGGTGGACGGCAAGGGTAAGGTCATTGCCGAAGCCGGAACCGACGTCGGTCGCCAGACCATCAAGGACTTCATCGCTGCCGGTGTGACCGCACTCGTTGTCCGTTCGCCGCTCACCTGTGAGTCGAAGAAGGGCGTGTGTGGCGCGTGCTACGGCCGTTCCATGGCGACGGGAAAGACCGTCGACCTCGGAGAAGCGGTCGGCATCATCGCCGCGCAGTCGATCGGTGAACCCGGAACTCAGCTCACGATGCGTACCTTCCACACGGGTGGTTCAGCGTCGGCCGTTGACATCACGCAGGGTCTTCCTCGTGTCGCCGAACTGTTCGAGGCCCGGACCCCCAAGGGTGCGAGCCCGATCGCGGATGCGACCGGTCGCGTTGCCATTGACGAGTCGGGAGCGCAGCGGAAGCTGATCCTGACCCCGGACAACGGAGACGACGCGTACTCGTACACGATCCTCAAGAACGCGGTCTTGCTCGTTGAAGACGGTTCACACGTTGAGGTCGGAACCCAGTTGTTCGCTGGAACGCTGGACCCGAAGGACGTCCTTCGAGTGCGCGGTCTGCGCGAAGTTCAGACGCACCTCGTCGAGGGTGTCCAGGGCGTGTACCTGTCGCAGGGTGTCCCGATTCACGACAAGCACATCGAAGTCATCGTTCGTCAGATGCTGCGCATGGTGTCCATCGTCGACCAGGGTGACACGGAACTCGTCCCCGGAGAACTCGTGGACAACATCCGTT
This sequence comes from Microbacteriaceae bacterium, assembly GCA_044237445.1. GTDB lineage: Bacteria > Actinomycetota > Actinomycetes > Actinomycetales > Microbacteriaceae > MWH-TA3. Next base: position 3,789 of record JBIIFF010000059.1, read on the forward strand.
TCCGTGCGATCAACAGTGACGCGGTTGCTCGCGGAGCAAAGCCCGCCACCGCGCGCGCCGAGCTGCTCGGAATCACCAAGGCGTCACTTGCGACCGAGTCGTGGCTGTCGGCCGCATCGTTCCAGGAAACCACCCGCGTCCTCACGCAGGCGGCTCTCGAGCGCAAGTCCGACCCGCTCATCGGCCTCAAGGAAAACGTCATCATCGGAAAGCTCATTCCCGCCGGGACCGGACTCGCAAAGTACCGCGGTGTCGACATCACGCCCGACGTGGACGAGGCTGACCGCAAGTATCCGCAGCGCCACTTCTCGGTTGGTGGCTTCTCCGAGGACGCGTTCACCTACGCCGACATGGAGTCGTTCAACTCGGCGTCCTACGACGCCTCGGGTTTCCAGACCGAGTACTAAACCGGCACTCACGAACGGGGTGGGCCTTCGGGTTCACCCCGTTCGTCGTTCCTGTGGATGAAAAAATACGAGCGGTTCGCGGGGCGATTACCGTCAGGCCGTGGCCGAGTTCCTCTATTTCACCGCGGTCACGCTGTGGTCGGTCGCACTCGCGCGGGTCGACTTTCGCGAACATCGCCTGCCCGATCGGCTCACCCTGCCGGCTATCCCCGTCGCTGTAGGTCTTGTTGCGTGGTCGAGACCCGAGGCACTGACGTTCGCGGTCGGTGCGGCTATCGCATTGGGAACCACCGGACTCCTCGCGCAGCGGTTCGCGGATTTGGGGTGGGGGGACGTGAAGTTACTCCCCTCGGTTGGATTGCTCGCGGCCAACTCGGAGAACCCCTCCGAAAACCTCGTCGAGTGGTTCGTGGCGATGGCGATTATGGGGGGAATTCACGCGGCAATTCACCTCGTTGTCACTCAGGATCGGCGATCCCACATCCCGTTTGGGCCGTCCATTCTGGGTGGAATGTGGTGGTCGATGTTGTCGGGTTGACCAATGCCCTTTAATCGGTGTAATCTTGAGGATTGTGTGCGCAGGACTGCGCTCGAGGAATCGTGCAATGGTTTGCCACACGCCGGACCGCTATCCGGTTCGACTGCGTGAAGCAGCCGAACCGAGGTCCCCACGGCATGTCGGCCGCCGGCCGATTGAGAACATCGCTGTCACCGTGCAGGAAAAACAAGGAGAAAAGTCGTGCCAACGATTCAGCAGTTGGTTCGTAAGGGACGTAGCCCCAAGGTCACCAAGACCAAGGCGCCGGCGCTCAAGGCGAACCCGCAACAGCGTGGAGTGTGTACTCGTGTGTACACCACCACCCCCAAGAAGCCGAACTCGGCTCTTCGTAAGGTCGCTCGTGTCAAGCTCTCGAACGGCGTCGAAGTGACCGCGTACATCCCGGGCGAAGGCCACAACCTCCAAGAGCACTCGATGGTGCTCGTTCGTGGCGGCCGTGTGAAGGACCTCCCCGGTGTTCGGTACAAGATTGTTCGTGGCGCGCTCGACACGCAGGCGGTCAAGAACCGCAAGCAGGCTCGTAGCCTCTACGGCGCGAAGGCGGAGAAGAAGTAATGCCACGTAAAGGACCCGCACCCAAGCGCCCCGTCGTCGCCGACCCCGTCTACGGCTCGCCCGTCGTCTCGCAACTTGTCAACAAGATCCTCTTGGACGGCAAGAAAGACCTCGCCCAGCGCATCGTTTACGGCGCGCTCGAAGGCGTCGCCACCAAGTCGAGCCAGGACCCCGTCGTCTTGCTGAAGAAGGCTCTCGACAACGTCCGTCCGACCCTCGAGGTGCGTTCGCGCCGCGTCGGTGGGTCGACCTACCAGGTTCCCGTCGAGGTCAAGCCGCACCGCGCAAACACCCTCGCGCTGCGCTGGTTGACGTCGTACGCCAAGTCGCGTCGTGAAAAGACGATGACCGAGCGCCTTCAGAACGAAATCCTCGACGCGTCCAACGGACTGGGAGCGGCCGTCAAGCGCCGTGAAGACACCCACAAGATGGCCGAGTCGAACAAGGCATTCGCGCACTACCGCTGGTAGTCGCTCGGGGGCTGGTCCCACGGCCAGCCCCTCACCCCGACCACATACTCATACAGAAACCCACACGGAGAACAACACATGGCACAGGACGTGCTCACCGACCTCAACAAGGTCCGCAACATCGGCATCATGGCTCACATCGATGCCGGTAAGACGACGACGACCGAACGTATCCTCTACTACACCGGTATCACCCACAAGATCGGTGAAGTTCACGACGGCGCAGCCACCATGGACTGGATGGCGCAAGAGCAGGAACGTGGAATCACCATCACGTCCGCTGCGACGACGTGTTTCTGGGACAAGAACCAAATCAACATCATCGACACCCCGGGTCACGTCGACTTCACGGTCGAGGTCGAGCGTTCGCTCCGTGTTCTTGACGGTGCCGTTGCGGTGTTCGACGGAAAAGAGGGCGTCGAGCCCCAGTCCGAGACCGTGTGGCGTCAGGCGGACAAGTACAACGTCCCCCGTATTTGTTTCGTCAACAAGATGGACAAGTTGGGTGCGGACTTCTACTTCACCGTGGAAACCATCATCAAGCGCCTCGGCGCCAAGCCCCTCGTCATCCAGCTTCCGATCGGATTCGAGTCGACCTTCGTCGGCGTCGTCGACCTCATCGAGATGCGCGCCCTCGTGTGGCAGGGTGACTCGAAGGGTGACGTGAGCCTCGGTGCCTCGTACGAAATCGAAGCCATCCCCGCCGACCTTCAGGCCAAAGCCGAGGAATACCGCCTCCAGCTCATCGAGGCAATCTCGGAATCCAGCGACGAACTTCTCGAGAAGTTCCTCGCCGGCGAAGAGCCCACCATCCCCGAAATCAAGGCCGCAATCCGCAAGATGACCATCGCGGGTGCTGCTTACCCCGTGCTCTGCGGGTCGGCGTTCAAGAACCGTGGCGTGCAGCCGATGCTCGACGCGGTTATCGACTATCTCCCGTCGCCACTCGACGTTCCTGACGTCGAAGGAACTGACGTGCGCGACCCCGAGAAGCACCTCACGCGCAAGCCGGAATCGACGGAACCATTTGCGGCTCTGGCGTTCAAGATTGCGGTTCACCCGTTCTTCGGCCGCCTGACATACATTCGCGTGTATTCGGGCAAGTTGAACTCGGGCGAGCAGATCATCAACTCGACCAAGGACAAGAAAGAGCGCATCGGCAAGATCTTCCAGATGCACTCCAACAAGGAAAACCCGGTCGACTCGGTTACCGCGGGGCACATCTATGCGGTCATCGGACTCAAGGACACCACCACGGGTGACACCCTCTGTGACCCGGGCCAGGCGATCGTCCTCGAGTCGATGACGTTCCCAGAGCCCGTTATCGAAGTTGCGATCGAGCCCAAGACCAAGGCCGACCAGGAAAAGCTTGGACTCGCGATTCAGAAGCTCGCTGAAGAAGACCCGACCTTCCGCACGGAACTCAACCAAGAGACCGGTCAGACCGTTATCAAGGGAATGGGTGAACTCCACCTCGACATCCTCGTTGACCGCATGAAGCGCGAATTCGGTGTGGAAGCGAACGTCGGAAAGCCTCAGGTCGCCTACCGCGAGACGCTCCGTTCCTCGGTTCTGAAGTACGACTACACCCACAAGAAGCAGACCGGTGGTTCGGGTCAGTTCGCGAAGGTGCAGATCAGCCTTGAGCCGATGGAAGTTACCGTCGAAAAGGTTTACGAATTTGAAAACGCCGTCACCGGTGGTCGTGTTCCCCGTGAATACATCCCCGCCGTCGACGCCGGAATTCAAGACGCCATGCAGGTCGGCGTTCTCGCAGGATTCCCCACTGTGGGTGTCAAGGCGACGCTCGTCGATGGTCAGTACCACGACGTCGACTCGTCAGAAATGGCATTCAAGATCGCTGGCTCGATGGCCTATAAAGAGGCAGCGCGCAAGGCGAACCCAATCCTCCTCGAGCCGCTCATGGCGGTCGAGGTGCGCACGCCAGAAGAGTACATGGGCGACGTCATCGGCGACCTGAACTCTCGACGCGGGCAAATTCAAAGCATGGAGGATGCGACCGGCGTCAAGGTCGTTCGTGCCCTCGTGCCGCTCTCGGAAATGTTCGGATACGTCGGTGATCTGCGGTCGAAGACCTCGGGTCGCGCGGTGTACTCGATGACCTTCGAGACATATGCTGAGGTCCCCAAGGCTGTTGCCGAAGAGATCGTCCAGAAGAGCAAGGGCGACTGAGCTCCTCGCGTGGCGACACCCGTCGGGACGCGATAAACTAAAAACTTCATAGTCAGTAACACAATCGTTTACCCGGAGAGTCCGGGTGAATAACCGAAAGTCCTAGGAGGACCCCGTGGCTAAGGCCAAGTTCGAGCGGAACAAGCCGCACGTAAACATCGGAACGATTGGTCACGTCGACCACGGCAAGACCACTCTGACCGCAGCAATCTCGAAGGTGCTTGCAGAAAAGTACCCTTCGGCCGTCAACGTCGTCCGCGACTTCTCGTCGATCGACTCCGCTCCTGAAGAGCGCCAGCGCGGTATTACCATCAACATCTCGCACGTCGAGTACGAGACCCCCAAGCGCCACTACGCGCACGTTGATGCACCCGGCCACGCTGACTACATCAAGAACATGATCACCGGAGCCGCACAGATGGACGGTGCAATCCTCGTGGTTGCCGCCACTGACGGCCCCATGGCTCAGACCCGTGAGCACGTTCTTCTCGCGAAGCAGGTTGGTGTTCCTTACCTCCTCGTCGCACTCAACAAGTCCGAC
>JBIIFF010000029.1:0-14867 GCA_044237445.1 Microbacteriaceae bacterium
CGCTGCGAAGGCCGCCGCGTTTTTTTCGGCTTCGGTTCTTGCGGCACAATTCGACCTGGAGTTTAGCTGGGTGAGAATTTTCTCCACCTACGGCCCCGGCGACGCCCCACACTGGATGATTCAGGACATCGCATCAAAACTGCTTCTCAATGAACCGGCAGATTTGACGCCGGGTACTCAGATGTGGGATTACCTCTTTGTCGACGACGCTGCGACAGCCATTCGCGCAGTCTCAGAGAGCCCAGTTGGTTTCGGGGCTCTTAACCTGGGGTCCGGTTCGGCGATCACCATTCGTGAAATTGTCGAAAAGTTGCACACAATCTGCCTCTCCCGCAGTGAACTCCATTTTGGTCGCGTTCCTTTTCGAAGAGACCAAGTGATGCACCTCCAGGCGGACACGGCAAAACTGCGGAAAACCACTGGCTGGGAACCCCTCGTAAACTTGGACGAAGGGTTGCTTCTCACCGTGAACGCAATCAGGGAGAGACTAAATGACCCCCGTGACTAACGAGGTTTTTGCGACCACGATTCGTGCCGCGACAGCCCGAATGACCGCGCGCGCGGGATCGTCGCACATCGGTTCGTGTTTCTCGATTGCAGATGTTGTCGCGGTCCTGTACAACCAGGTGTTGAATCTCTTTCCCGATGACCCTAAGCATGACGACCGCGACCGTTTTGTTTTGAGCAAAGGCCATGCCTGTGCGGTGGTCTACGCCGCTTTGGCGGAACGTGGATTTTTCCCCCTGCAGGAGCTGGAGACCTATGCCGAGGAAGGCTCAAGGCTCATGGCCCACATTAGTCACAAGGTGCCAGGCGTAGAGTTTTCGACGGGCTCGTTGGGGCACGGGCTACCCTTCGCAACGGGAATAGCGTTGAGCGCAGCAATGCGCGATTTGTCGTGGCGCACGGTCGTACTTTTAGGGGATGGTGAACTGGACGAAGGCTCCAACTGGGAGGCACTGCTTTTTGCCGCTCATCACAAACTCTCGAATCTCACGATCATCATTGATGCAAACAACCTTCAGAGTCTGACCACGACCACCGAGACCCTCAATCTTGGCCCGCTCGAGGCCAAGCTTTCGGCTTTTGGGGTGGACGTGAAAACGGTCGACGGCCACTCGTGCAGCGAACTTTCGGCTGTCCTGAGCGCCCCGCGCGGGGACGCTGACAGGCCGTTGGTCGTTATCGCCCAGACCATTAAAGGTAAGGGCGTCGACTTTATGGAAAACAAAGTTGAGTGGCATTATCGAAGCCCCAACCCCCAAGAATTGGAACAAGCGCTGCAGCAGATTGAAGGTCGGTCATGAGAACGGCATTCATTGAGGGTTTAATTGAGATTGCGCGGCAGGATGACCGCGTAGTCCTGATGGTCGGAGACCTGGGGTACTCGGTAATCGAACCATTCCAGAAGGAGTTTCCGGATCGCTTTTTCAATGCGGGTATCGCCGAGCAAAACATGATGGGGATGGCGGCCGGGCTTGCCTCTGAGGGGTATCGTGTTTTCGCATACTCGATCGCCAACTTCCCTACGTTTCGGTGTGCTGAGCAAATCAGAAATGACGTCGCGTATCACGGGCTTCCCGTGACAGTTGTCTCCGTTGGCGGAGGGCTTGTCTATGGCAACTTGGGTTACTCGCATCACGCGCTTCAGGACTATGCGCTGATGCGCGTTCTTCCCGGAATGCAGATACTTGCTCCCGGTGACCCGTGGGAGGTTCAGCTCTGCTTGGGCCTATCCCTGAGTTACGAGGGTCCGAGCTATCTGAGACTGGGGAATCCCGGAACGCCCGCCATTCACCAGCGCCCGCCTCGCGCTATGCCGGGCGCGTGGGTGCACGTCGCTGGCGAACAATCGTCACCCAAAGTGCTCCTCACCACAGGGGGCACCTTAGCCTTGGCGCGAACGTGGCTCGACTTGCCACAATACGAAGGTTTTGCTCTGTACTCCCTGCCGTGTTGGGGTATGGGAAACCATTCCGAGTCAGTCAAGCAATTCGGCAAACGCGAACAGGTCATCACCATCGAAGACCACTTGATGGACGCTGGTTTTGGGTCGTGGATTTTGGAGTCGCTGTCGCGTGATGACCCCTCTCAGTGTTCGAAACTCACTATCAAGGCGATTTCATCAGGAGTCACAAACCTGGTCGCGAAAGAACCCGCCCTTCGGCAAGCCGGCGGCCTAGTACCGTAGTGCTATTTGTCTAAGAAATCCGCTACCTGTTGAAGTGAGACGGTTCTAGGCGACAACCCCTCGCGAGTCACGCGCTTCTGCCAGTCCACAGTCCACGTCAAACTCTCGTCAAACGAAAGCTTGTTGTGCCAGTTCAGTTCGTCGTGTGCTTTTGTTGAATCCAATGCAAGAAGGTTTGCTTCGTGAAGGTCATTGGTGGCGGAGGCGTCGAGCCACGCTGCGTCTTCGCCCCACTGAGAAGCGACCAAATCGGCAATCGTGCGAACGGGTACAAAGCTGTCCGTGCCAGGCCCAAAATTCCATTCCCCCGATCCTTTACCGTCGAGGAGTGCCTCTACGAGGACAAGGTAGCCATTGAGGCAATCAAGCACGTGTTGCCATGGACGAACAGCATTCGGGTACCGGATTGCCGCGGGACTTCCCTCGAGGAAATGCGTGAGCAGGTCGACGAGGAGGCGATCCTTGCTCACATCACCACCCCCGATAACGTTGCCGGCGCGAGCGATCGCTGTGGGCGGACCGGGGAAACTCTTGATCCATGATTGCGTCAAGATTTCGGCCATGGCTTTTGAGGCGCTGTAGGGGTCATCCCCACCCAACGGATCGTCCTCACGATAGCCTTCAACCCGGTTCACGTTTCGATACACCTTGTCGGTGGTAATCACGAGGAGAGCCTGGACGCTTGTCGTGGCGCCAGCCGCCTCAACTACGTTCAAGGTTCCGATGGCGTTGGTCTCGAAAGTCTGCCGCGGCTCGCGGTACGACTCTCGAACGAGCGGTTGGGCGGCCAAGTGAATAACGACGTCCGGTTGAATCTTCTCAATTGCGGATGCCGTTTGAGATGCTTCGCGGATGTCCTGTCTGACGTCGTGTTTAAGGTCAGCCGCGACACCGGCACTGTCAAACAACGATCCTGGTTCCGGATCAAGCGCAAGACCGGAAACGTCGTGACCTTTCGCCTTCAAGAGCAACGTCAGCCATGCGCCCTTAAAGCCTGTGTGCCCGGTGACCAAGTAATGCATGAGGATACTCCACAATCTACTTTTTTTTAGGATAGCGCGACCGTCTGAGTTTGGGGCACGGCGACCCCCTGATGCTGAACCCAACTTGTAGACTTAGTCTACGAGGGACATTTATGGATGTCCCATACCGCTGAAAACTAGGTTGGGAGACCTTTGTCGAATTTCACGTTGGCCCTTATTTCCGCAGGCTTTGAGCACGGTGGAAATGTCACTCATCGCCATTTGGATGGGCACTCTAAGCTCTTGGTCTATCCCTTTGAGTCCCAGTTAGGCAACCGGGACTTCACGGATTTTTTGTCATCGGTTGAGCGAGTTCAGTATCGGTACCCCGAGTTTCCCGAAGGGAAAACGGCAGCGGAAATCTACGAGCTCATCATCGATGAAGAAATGAAGACATTCCTTCGCAAGCGAAACGGGTCCAAGTTCAAAGACGCAGATCTTGTTCTCGACGAATCGGTCCGGAAACAAAAATTCATCGAGATTGTGGGATCGCGTCCCCTCACCCGGAAAGTGGCGATTGAGGCATTCTTCGTCGCGACCTTCGCTGCCTGGGAGAACTACTATTCCTCGGTCGACACCGACAGCGTCTACGTTGGCTACTCGCCTGCTATCGGGATTGATGCCCCGCGCATCATCCGGGACTTTCCGAATGCCAAAATCATCCACGTGGTGCGGAACCCCTTTTCCGCCTACCGAGACACCAAGCGCCGACCTTTTCCACAGGACATCTACAAATATTTGATTACCTGGAACATCTATCACTCCACGGTTCAGATGTTTGAAAAAGAGTTCCCAGAGAACGTCAAAATCGTCAGATACGAAGACTTGGTCGCGGATAAAAAATCGTTCATGGCGGATTTAGCGGCGTTCATTGGTGTTGAATTCGAAGAATCCATGCTGTACCCGAGTTGGAATGGCGTCGAATTGTCGGGGGACATCGCCCCTTGGGGAACCGTCCTGCGAAGCACGCCCACCTACAACTTCGACATTATTGACGAGCTATCCACGGATGAAAAAGCCACCATTGCTAACGCAACCCTGCCGTTGGCCACCTACTTCGGTTACACGGGCATCCCGGAGTTAGCCGAGCTCTACCGTGTGGACAAAGCTTAACTCCGAGACTCCGAGGGGATCGCCCTTCTCGAGTGAACATCGTCACGAGGTCTCGAATGCCATCAATGCGTTCCTCCTGATTGATCAACCCGGCGCTCATTGCGTGTACTTTTCGGGGGGAACGAGCAACCTCACCTTCACCAAAACTCACGGGGACCAACAGTCCGCTCTCCGCGTTTTTGGCGCCGGGGCGCGCGCTCTTGACGAAGCGAAGGCGGAAGCTGAGTTTCTGCGGACCTGCTACTCGGAGGAATGTGATGTTGCCGTTATCGAAACGGGAGAAGAAGAACTCGCGATCGTGGACATGACGTTTCTCACCCCCGCTCTTCCCAACCCAGCAGACGTTTGGGCCTTACAAGAGCGATATCAATCGCACATCGCAACCGCTAATCTCAGCACACTTTTCGATCGTGACCGCGATATTGCAGTCTTTGTGAACGGCGCTCGGTTGGCAATTGGTCAACTCACGAGTGGCGCACTCCTTCCCGACGACGTTGGCGACCGCGCGAATTCGCTGTTCGATGAACTCAGCGATTACCTGGACCGAACTCCGCGAGTGCCCTGTCACGGTGATCTCAGCCCACGGAACATTTTGCAGAATGCTGACGGCCGCTTTGTTGCCATCGACTGGGAAGATCGCTTCTGGGGAGTGAATGACTATGACTTTTTGTATTGGCTCACATTCATGAATAATTCGAGCCACCTCAATCGTGAATCCTTGCAAATCTCGCGACACCCTCGCAACATAAGTGTCGCAATACTGACCATGATCGTCATTGTGAAGGAATCCGTGAGCTTGAAAGCGGCGGTCCCCAGAGAAGATCGTGTTTCGCCGGCGGCAAGGCTTCACACGGTGCTCGAACTTCTCTAGGGAAATAGCCGGACAGTCTTATTCCGCGGAGCCGCGCACCCTTTGATGATGGAGTGGGTCGCGTATGTTTAACGAATGGAGAACGGTAAACGCGTCATTGTGACGGCGAGCGACGAGAACTACGCCGGGGTATGCCTCAATTTGCTCGAATCGCTGGGCAAGTGGTCTCGAATTGCCTACGTCATTGACCTTGGATTGACGTCCGAATCGCGGCGTGCCCTGGAGTCTCGGTGCGCCGGTGTCATTGATGCCCCCGAACACGCGTGGAAATCGAACGGTGTGGCAGTGCCGTATGCGGCCGCCTTGACGCTCCGGCCGCAACTTCCCCAACTGTTCGCCCATGACTACATCATGTGGATTGACGCGGACTGTTGGGTACAGGATCGAACTGCAGTGAAGACGTACTTCGAGATGGCACAGAAACACCACGGGAACTTTGTTCTTGTTGCCGAGTTGGATGTGGAATACCCCCATTGCGTGGACGCCTTCGAGGTTCGTCAAGAGCAACTCCGTGATTTGCATAGCCAACTGTGGGACGACAGCGTCGCGGAAGAACTGCATGGCAAGGCACCACTGAACTCGGGCGTTTTTGCGGCGTCGAGGTCTTCTCCGGTCTGGACCGCATTTGACGAAGCGGTCAAAGCCCAGTACGTCGATAACTCGAAGTTGGTGGACAGCACGCGGCTTGCGCACATGGCAGAACAACAATCACTCAATCGAGTGCTGCATGAATCCCAACGACTTACGATCTTGACTGCGGATTACAACTGGGTAACCCATTTTGGCCCGTTGGTGCGTCGCGGGTTCTTCGTAGAAACTCAACGCCTTGGCCGCCGCCCCCGCATTGTTCACCTGACGGTTTTGCGCTACAACGAAGACGAGTATCGGAAGAATTCCCTCTTTTACGAAAGCCGCGGTCGTCACATCGTGCGATTTGTGCGTAATCTATTCCGCTCGTAGCTTGTCCCAGCGCCATTCGCGGTGAAAACCGCATCCCGTACAGCGCGAGTTAGGCGACGGTGAGGGCGAGCACGAACTGCCCACCACCCGGGTTGATCTGGGTCGAAAATTCGAGGTCGGGAGCGAGACGGGACAAGCGGTCGAGCAACCAGTCCGACGCCTGCCGTGCATCGGCTTCGTCGGGGCATCGTGCCACGATTTCGCGACCGCCTTTCGCCCGGAGCCGTTCCACGGCTTCGACGATGGGGGACGGGTCGACCACAAACAGGTCGGCCGACCACGGAACGACGGGGGCGTTCTTGCCCTTCATCGTGTTGCAGGCGCGGTGGGCGAGTCGCTCGACTGCGACCGCACCCTTCTTGACCCGTGTCGCCGCGTAACTGTCGACACTCGGGCCGAGGTCGGCGTTCACCGAGCCATCGGGGTCGACCGGTTTGTCACACAACCAGCACCGCCAGTTGTCCTGTTCGCCGACACTCGAAACATCGCTCATGGTCCGAGGCTACGCCAACGGGGGACCGTCGCCACCATCGTTGGAGGCCAACATCGCACGAAGGGTTTCATCGGCGGTGGTCACGATCTCATAAGTTTGGGCAATCAGATCTTCGGCCGACTGGGATCTCAGTAAATCGAAACGGTCAAGTTCGCCGATCGGCAATATTCCCGCCATCTGCCAAACGGCGCTCATCGGGTCGTCGCTGAGCGCGATGTCCGCCCCGAACAACAAATCACCGAACTCGCTGGCGAGCGCGAGCAGTTTCCGCACCTGGGATTCGAGGTGCACGCGGGCGGGCATCAGACTGTCATCCCAGATCAGGTCGGGGATCAATTCGATATCGGCGATTGGGTAAGGATCGTCGGGCAACCAGTCCGTGACGGTGAAGCGCCGAGACCCGAACGATTCAAGTCCCAGAAACTCGTCCGTCGTGCCGATTTCGGTGACCGAGGCGATTGTTCCGACGGACATCCGATTGTCACCACCCCCCACCTCAGATCCGCGCGAGACCAGAACAACACCGAATTCGGGTTGGTCGGAACCCATCAGGTCGCCGAGAAGCTTCAGATAACGTTCCTCAAAGATTCGCAACGTTAGTGGCATGGACGGGAAGAGGACAGAACCGAGCGGGAACATGGGCATCACGGTCATGGCGCTACCACCCCCGCGTTCCGGGTTCACCCTTGAAGGGCCCCTCGATGTTGCGTGTGATCCAACCGCCGTAGAAGTCGCCCTCTTGGGGAATGACAACCTCATCACCGACTCGGCATTCGTCTACCTGATTAGCGTAGAGCGCGACTTTACCGACCAAGGATTCGAATCCGGGAGACGGGTTTTCATACGCCCACGCCGCGCGTTCAATCCGCTGGTCGCCGGCGACTAGATCAAAATACGAGGCCACGCCCTTGAACTCACAGAAGGTGTTTCCCTCGACGGGGAGCAAAACGCCCTCGGCGAAGTCATCGATGGGCAGATAGTAGGTGGGCGGGTGGGACGTCTCGAGAACACGAACGGACGCGTTGGTCGACAGGAGTGTGAGCCCGCGGTGCGTCACCGTGATGTGGGACGAAACGGGTTCGACGCGCGGAGGGCGCGGGTAGTCCCACACCGATTCGGTCACGATTTCTCCCGCCATTTTTTCAGCCTAGTTGACAGAGTCGATTGCCGGAACGCCGCTAGGACACTCGGTCTAGGGGGTGCCCAACGTTCCGATTTTGAGGGATTCCAACTGAGAATTCGGTGCGCTATCCGACCCGTGTTTTCCGCTAAATTGCACTGTCCCGTCGACACCACAAATCTGTGAAATAGCAGCCAACCCGCCGGGGTGACGAGATGCGAACGGTGTCACGTCGTAGACGATCCCGTCGACAATCGTCCAACAATCTTCGGCGGTAGCGTGTTGGGCCACGTCGTCGGCGGAAAAAACGGTGGGGTCGCTCGCGTCGGTAGGCGGCGCCGAGCTCTCGGATGGGGCGGGTTGTTCGGCGATGGGAACGGCTTTCCCCCACGTCGCCTCGGCGCCGGAATGTCCGACCAGGAACATGACAACCAACACCTGCGCAGCCGAGAAAATGAGCACACCACCCAGGATTCGGCGGATCAGAACGGACTCGGAGCGCCTCGTGACGAGCCACCACACGACAGCAATAACGAAGAAAACACCGACCCACAGCGGGACGTTCTCGCCCAGTTCTTCATGGCGCTCGGTTATCCCGATTCGTTCAGCAAGAGCCTCACCTGATTCCTTCGCAATGAAGGCGAGAGGAACGGTGATACCGAGCAGCACAATCAGCCCGCCGGCAAAGCGTTTCCGGAAGGCTGCGTTGACAACGGCGATGACGAGCCCCAGCGCGGCCAAAGGAACTAGCACAACCACGGAGTGAATGACCAAAGGATGGACGGGAAGTCCAGCGACGACGTCGAAAAGTGAATCCATAGTGATGGAGCATAGTTATCCAACCTGTGAAAACCAGACAAAACCGCCGAATCTTGCGCCCTCTGAACCTGAATTATGATGGTGAGGACAGGGGGCTTTACGTTCCCATCACGAGAGGCACACGATGAGCGATCGAAAAAACAGCTTTGACATCCGCCCAATTCTCGAGTCCATCAGTGACACCATTCGGTCCGCCGGAGACTCGATGTCCACCTCAATGCGCCCCGCTGAAGTGTGGACGGAGTCTGGCCTTCGCGCCGCGGTGTTGCGTGCACTGGTCAGTGGGCCCAAAACCGGTCACGACATCATTGGCAACATTCACGACGCCAACACGTGGGGAATCAAACCGGCCGCGTCGAAGGTTTACCCGCTTTTGGAGAGCCTCCTCGATGAACTTCTCGTGTCGGTTGCGGTGGTCAAGGACCGCAAGGTGTACACGCTGACCAAGACGGGCAAGGACGCCGAGAAACTCCTCGTTTCTGAAGAAACGGCAAACGACGAGACCGGGTCCGGATGGGACATGACTAAGTGGGCCGACCCCAACGGAAACCTCACGACCGCCTCGCGTCGTTTGGCGCGCACTGCGTTCGATGTTGCTCGGCATGGAACCAAGGAACAACAGGAAGCTGCCGCCGCCGCGATTGACGAAGCACGGCGGAAGATTCACGAGATTCTCGCGGCGAAATAGCCGGTGAAGAGTCGGTATCGCCGCATCTTGCGGTTCGCGGCGCTCGCGCTCATCCAGACATGGTGGTTTGAGCTCGTCCTGCCCAAGTTCGGGCTGAAACGATGGGTCGCTGCACGACGAATTGCCCGTTACCGGACGATGGCTCGCCGGTTCAGCGCTCTCGCCGCGAGCCTGGGTGGGCTCATCATCAAGGCGGGGCAGTTTGCGTCGTCCCGACTGGATGTTTTGCCCGCGGCAATCACCGCCGAACTTGAGTCGCTCCAGGACGATGTCGCCCCCGAACCGTTTGACGCCATTCGGGCTCAGATTGAAAACGAACTGGCGATGCCGCTCGGACGTGCGTTCGAACAGTTCGACGAGTTGCCTATCGCTGCGGCGTCGCTTGGACAGGCCTATCGTGCGCGGCTCGCGCCGAGTCTGGCCGAGGATTACGGCGTGACCAACGTGGTGGTCAAAGTCTTGCGTCCCGGAATTGAACAATTTGTTGAGGTCGATCTTCGAGCGCTGCGTCGAATCGGGGGGTGGTTGTCCCGAATCAAACTGATCGCCCGACGCACCGACGCCCCCGCATTGGTCGAGGAGTTTGCCGCGGTCAGCCTCGACGAGGTCAACTATCGACACGAGGCGATGAACCTTGAACGTTTTCGCACCAACTTCAGTTCGGACTCGCGCCTTGCAGTGCCCGAAGTCGTGTGGGAACGATCGACCCAGCGAGTACTGACACTCGAGGATGTCACCGCGATCAAGATCAACGACGTGGCCTCCCTGGTCGCCGCGGGAATCAACCCCAACGCGGTGGCCGCCGAGCTCGCCCGCGTGACCTTCGAACAGATTTTCAACCATGGGTTCTTCCACGCCGACCCGCACCCGGGGAACATCTTCGTCACGCCAATCAGTTCACCGAGCGGTGACGACTTCACTCTGACGTTCATCGATTTCGGGATGATGGGGGCAATTGATGACGAATTGCGCGACGGTCTGCAGCGCTTCATTCTTTCCCTGGTGGCCCGGGATGCCCGCGGGTGTGTTGCCGCGATGCAGCGACTCGGCGTCTTGCTCCCGAGCGCTGATGTAGTGGAACTTGAGCAGGCAATCGCCGCCGTGTTCGATCGTTTCGGCGGGGTCGGTGTCGCCGAGATTACGCAAACGGACCCGAAGGTTTTCCGCGAACTGGCAACCCAGTTCAGCGAACTTCTGCGCGCACTCCCGTTTCAACTTCCGGAAGATTTTCTGATGTTGGCGCGGTCCATCTCGTTGATCTCGGGAGTGACCAGCGCACTCAATCGCGACTTCAACATGTGGGATGCAGTCGACCCCTTCGCCCGGACACTCCTCACGGGCGGCGGCGCTTCGACAATCAACGCTGTCGGTCGCGAAGTTCTTGCGGTCCTCACGACGTTGGCGCAACTGCCGAGCCGAATCGATTCCGCTCTGACCCGGCTTGACCAGGGGCTTGTTTCCGTTCGACTGCCCGAACTCGAAAAGCGCGTCCGTCGACTGGACGGCAGCACCCGGCGGGTTTCCGCTGCAATTCTCGCCGCTGCACTAATCGGCGGTGGAATCGCGTTGCGAGTGTCGGGTGACGATCTGGGCAATGCGTTGTTGATTGCGAGCATCCCGCTCGCACTTCACGCACTGGGGATTTTCCGGCTTCCTTAGTCGGTGGCGGATCTATCCACATGCTCCGAACCGTGTGGTGAACCCGAGGTTGGTTTCGGTCGCCGCCCGGTCCGCTCAGCGGCGACGGCAGCGATGATGACGATGCCGATTCCCGCTATCTGGAGTGGATCGAGACGTTCACCAAGGAGGGCCACGCCGAAAATTGCGGCGAGGGCCGGCTCGCCGGCAGAGAGCGTACCGAATGCGGCTGCTGTCAGTCGTTTGAGTGCAACGAGTTCGAGGGCGAAGGGGATGACCGGCATGAGAATCCCCAGTCCCAGACCCGCGAGCACGACCCAGAGGTCGAGATGGCCCCAGGCTGACGGGAGCCCAACGAACGTGGACGCGATGGCGGCGACGGGGATTGTGACCGCGAGTGCTGTGAATCCCGAAACGCGATCCCCTGCGGATTGGGTCATGACGATGTACAGCGCCCAGCCGAGACCCGCGAGCAGCGCCCACATGACTCCCCACGGGTCGATTGACCCGCTCCAGGGTTGGGTCACGGCGATAACGCCCGCCAATGCGAGCACGGGCCACCACATGTGGCTGGGCTTTTTTGCTCGTAAGACCCCGACCGTGAGCGGTCCGAGGAACTGAATCGGCACGGTCATGCTGAGTCCGATCGTGGCGACAGCGAATTGGAACGAGATGGTCATCAGAGCGGTGACGAACCCCAACCCGATGAGAAGGCGAAGGTTCGACCGACCATACGCACGAAAATCGGGGCGCACAACTGCCAGGAAAAAAATCGCACCGCCAACAAGCCGAAGCCAACCGGCTCCGGCTGGACCGACGACGGGGTAGAGCTGGGTCGTCAGGGCCGCCGCAAATTGGAGGATGGCCATTGCGGCCACGGCGAACATCCAGCCTGGGACACCCTGCGACTTCATGGGACTGACTCTATCGCCCGTATTTGCCCGACTTATTGGGGGTCACGGTGGTATGCGAGGCGAATTCTGGCAGAATCACGACATGAGTTCCGATTTCCCTGTTGTCGACAAGAGTGTTGCTGAAATTCGCGCCGCGCTGGATGCAGGAACGGTGTCGAGTGTGGACCTAGTAGCCGCATACCTTCGCCGAATCGGGTTCTACGATCGCCACGGCATCCTCCTCAACGCTGTACCGGTGCTCAATCCGTCAATGTTTGCCGATGCGCGTGCGTCCGACGAACGGCGATCGCGCGGTGAGTCGCGTGGCCGGCTCGATGGCATTCCTTACACCGCGAAGAACTCGTATCAGGCGAAAGGGCTGACGGTTGCGGCGGGGTCGCCCGCGTTTGCCGATCTGGTGGCGATGGATGACGCGTTCACGATAGCTCAGCTTCGACAAGCCGGCGCCGTGCTGATTGGGCTCACGAACATGCCGCCGATGGCAAACGGTGGAATGCAGCGTGGACTGTATGGACGTGCGGAGAGCCCCTACAACGAGGATTTTTTGACCGCCGCATTTGGGTCGGGTTCGTCCAACGGGTCGGGGACCGCGACGGCTGCGAGTTTCGGCGCTTTTGGGCTCGGCGAAGAGACCTGGTCGTCTGGTCGCGCCCCGGCATCGAACAACGCGCTGTGCGCGTACACGCCGTCGCGAGGGGTCATTTCAACCCGCGGTAACTGGCCGCTCGTTCCGACGATGGATGTCGTTGTTCCACATGCTCGGACCATGGACGACTTGCTCGCGGTCCTCGATGCCGTGGTGGACGACGATCCCGTTGTTCGGGGGGATTTTTGGCGTGTGCAGCCGTGGGTTTCAACACCACCGTCATCCGAGTTACGTCCTGAATCGTATGCGGCGCTCGCGGAGGGAAACGCCCTCTCGGGAAAGCGGATTGCCATTCCGAGGATGTACATCAACGCTGATTCGGTCACGACCGACCCCATTGAGACGCGTGAGTCGGTGGTCGAACGGTGGGGCATGGCCCGCGAAGCGCTCGAGCAGCTGGGTGCCGAGGTGATCGAGACCGACTTCCCTGTCGTGACCAACTACGAAGACAAGGCGGGGGCCAGGCACAATCTGGTTGCCCGCGGATTGCTCCCAGCCGATTATGCCGACCGCGAGCTTCATGAACTCAGCATGTGGGCGTGGGACGAATTCCTCGCCGCCAACAATGACCCCCGCTTGAAAGCGCTGGTGGACGTTGATGGGGACAGAATTTTCCCACAACCGGCTGGGGCTCTCGATGACCAATACGGCATTCACCAGTCACGATTTTCCCCCGAGGACGTGATGCTCGACAGTTATGTGAGCGACGCGCGGCGGGACGGAATTTCGAAACTCGGGGACATCCCGGGAATAGGCGAGGGAATTCGCGGTCTCGAACGTGCCCGCGAGTTGGACCTCGAACAGTGGATGGACGCCAACAACCTCGACGCCGTCGTATTCCCCGCCGTTGCTGATGTCGGGCCCGCGGATATGGACGTCAACGTCGAATCTGCCTCACTCGGTTGGCGAAACGGCACGTGGGTGGCTAACGGCAACGTGGTCATTCGCCACCTGGGGATCCCGACCGTCACCGTGCCGATGGGAAACATGCGCGACATCGGGATGCCGGTCGGGCTCACGTTCGCGGGTCGAGGGTATGACGACACGAATCTTCTCGCGATGGCCTCCGCTTTTGATCGACGCTTGATTGGACGTGTGCCGCCACCGCGCACCCCCGAACTCGAGGGGCTCGTGTGGATTGACCGTGGGGTCACCAGCGAGGTCACGCCGACGCTCTCATTGGCCGTTTCCGTGGGCGAGGCGACAAACGGTCAGGTTTCGATTCACATCGACGTGAACACGAACGCCTCGCAGGTCGCGGTATCGGTCAATGGAGTTCCGTGTGTCGGCGAGGTCACGCCGACGGGGTTTTCGGTTGAAGCAACGGTTCCCGAATCCGAACACTCGCGACTTCACAGCGAGTGGCGGGGCGGCTATGGTTCCGTCGTCATTGCGATGGCTCGGTCGAAAGGCGGCGTTGTGGGCGATTACGCGATTGTCGGCGGTGTCGCCTAACTCTCGTTATCGAACCAGCTATCGGGCGGACCAAGTGACAGCAGTGTGGCAAAGATGGCCGCGATCACGACGAGTAACGTCACCCCTAACAACAACGGGCGCTGGATAAACCAACGGAAAAGCCGATCAAACCAATGAGCGTCGCGCGGGTCCGTGGTTGCCGCTCGTCGCCATTCACCAGCTAGCAAGCCGCGTTTAGAGACGGAAGATTCAAACGGAACGGTAGCAAACGGAACGATAGCCAGCGCGATTCCAAGAACCGTTCGACCTAGTCCCCATCGGTTGTTGACACCGATCAGCGCGGCGGTGACTCCGTAACCAAGGAAAACGGCACCGTGTATTCCTCCGACGATGGTGACCAGAATCGGCGGGGCACCGACGACGGCGCGCAACGCCAGCCCGCTCAACAGAAGCGCCCAGGTGACGCCCTCACTCAGGGCAAAAAAACGAAACAGTCGGCCAGGTGTCCACGTTCCCGGGCTGGTTCCGGCGGATGAATCGTTACTGGTCATGGAAAACCTCACAGTGTGAATTGTTGGTGAACAAGGGGTACTCCCCCTATTCAACCGTGTGAAACTGTAGACGGCATTATGAGTTCCTATGAAAGGTCACCGTTATGACATCACCTCGCGCAACAGTCCTGTTTGTCTGTGTTCACAATGCGGGTCGGTCGCAGATGGCGGCCGGGTTCCTTCAGTCGCTCGCAGGAGACCGAGTTGAGGTGCTCTCAGCGGGCACGGAACCCAAAGACGAGATCAACCCGTCGGCAATTGCCGCGATGGCCGAAGTCGGAATTGACATCACCCACAATTCGCCCAAAGTGCTGACCACGGAGGCCGTCCAGGCATCGGACTATGTGATCACCATGGGCTGCGGTGACACCTGCCCCTACTTTCCCGGGAAGACCTATCTGGATTGGCCGTTGGACGACCCGGCG
>JBIIFF010000094.1:0-3962 GCA_044237445.1 Microbacteriaceae bacterium
CGCGACCTCTCGGCCGCCGGAGCCGATGTACTTGTGCTCGAAGCTCGAGCACGGGCCGGCGGCAGAGTAGAGCAAACAACGACGGCGGATGGTCGTCTTGTTCAGTTGGGCGGCGAAGTGATCGCTGACTTTCACACCTCATACCGTCAGTTGGTCGCCGAACTCGGATTGACGATTGTTCCGAGTTTCACGGATATCGCTGGTGATTCGACCTGGTTGATGCGCGATGGCGTCTTCCGAGGCGAGGACATGCCGTGGATGTCAGATAAGGATCGCGCGGTTTACGAGCGCATTGACAAGGCGTTCGCTGCGTTGGCCGCGAGCGTGAATCCGGACGACCCGTGGTCGCATCCCGATGCAGTGGCCCTGGACAAGCTATCTTTTGGCGAATGGTTGCGATCCGAAGGTGCGACACCCGATGTGTTGAGGGCGATGGAGTGTCGTGCTTTTGGTCTCGCGGAGGACTCTATCGAGCGCCGTTCCCTCCTGGCCGATTTGCGCAAAGAGGCAGCGGCGGGGGCAAACGGCTTCTATGACTACGACGTGTGGGAGAGCTCAAAGGTTCTGGAGGGTTCGGCTACGGTTGCGCTCGTCATGGCAGATCAACTGGGTCATCGGATTCGCTACTCGACCCCGATCCAATCAATCGATATCCATCCGGCTCGCTCGCGAGTACAGGCTGTATCAGGCGAGCAGTTTTTCGCGCGTCATGTTGTCTCGGCAATTCCTGTCGGGCCACTGCGTGATGTGACGATAACGGGCGTGAGCTCGGCCCGATTGGATTCCCTTCACCGCCAGCAACACGCCCCGACCGTGAAATACGTGCCGGTGTACGAATCGTCATTCTGGGAAGGTCAAGGCCAAAACGGCACCGGATATTTCGAGAACTCAATCCTCGGCGGTACCTGGGTGCAAAACGACGGCGTTTTTTCCGCGCTTGTGCCCGTCGATCGGCTCGGAGCATATTTCGCACTTCCCGCTCATCGACGGGTAGCGGTTCTTCGCGAGGAGTTGGTGAATGCTTTCGGGCCGTCCGCGGACACCCCTCAAGACGAATACATCCGAAATTGGGGCACTGATCCGTGGACGCAGGGGTACATCACATCCTGGCGACCGGGCGAGCTAACGGCAATCGGGCCTCTCCACGGCTCACACGAGCCACCGTT
Source organism: Microbacteriaceae bacterium (assembly GCA_044237445.1). GTDB lineage: Bacteria > Actinomycetota > Actinomycetes > Actinomycetales > Microbacteriaceae > MWH-TA3. Next base: position 1,167 of record JBIIFF010000094.1, read on the forward strand.
TTGGATAGTGGGTTCCGACCAGTGGGTGTGTGGCTACATGGAAGGTGCTGTGCGAACGGGGCGTCACGCCGCCGAGGCGATTCTCGCCTGATTAATCGACGGGCCTCGAATGCTCGATGGTCGTTGACATTACCTGAAATCCCATTTTTTCGTACAGCCCGAGCGCTCCCGAACTGTTTTCGGTGTCCACACCCAGCTCGGCATGTGAGTAACCCCTGCGGGAAAAGTGCGCAAGTGCGGCCTCAAGCAACAGCTGCCCGAAGCCGTTTCCACGGTGTTGTTGTGTGACGCCGAGGAGAACGACAAAGCCCCGTGACTCGGCTGCGTCGATGTCATCCAGCCAAACAAATCCGGCTGCACTTCCCGCGCTGTATAGCAGATAGACACCGTCAGAAGGGATGCTGGTGTCGGCTCGAATTCTCTTCACCCACGAATCAAAGTCGCGGGCCACAAACCCGAAGTGTTCCGCAAATGAATTCTGGTGAACCGAGTACCAATCCTTCAAATCGTTGAGGTTTGTGAGGTCAACAACTCTTAACTCAACACCGTCGGGCAATTCCGTGGGCTGAAGGCTCGATGCAACCGAGGCGCGAAGTCGATGGTAGTAACGAATGATGTCAAACCCTCGCGTTGACAGGGTGGATAGGTTTTCGTGATGCTGCGCGTGGACTTCGATGTGAATGGTGAAATCGGGGTAATCGCGCCTAGCCTCGGCCATGAACCAGTCAAGGAGAACCGGAAATCGGGAATCGCCTGCCCGAACAGAAATCACTGGCTCGAGAACGCCCGCAGTCAGGTCAGGATGAAGGTTCCCAAAACCAAAGGCATCGGCGTCCTGCGCATCACTAAAGAGCCACGTGGGTGAGGGGTCGCCGGGACTTTCGATGATTTGTTTGGCTATGTCGATGCCGAAACTTCCATGGGTCGGGTCGATCGCGGCAATCTCAGAATTCAGAATCTCGTGAATGACGGCGGCGTCTTCCGGGGAGGCTTGGCGGACAAAAACCCCGGCGATTCCCGCGTTGTTCGAAGTCATAGATTCCCCTCCCTGAGGAAGTTTACGGGGCGCTCTAGACGTACCAACGATGAGTGACACTTATTCGGTAGGCCCCGACGGGCTCGAACCGTCGACCCACGGATTAAAAGTCCGTTGCTCTACCAACTGAGCTAGAGGCCCGCGCACTAACGTGCTCGCACAATTCTATCGGTTTGCGAAACGCTCGGTGCCAATGTGGTGACGCGTAGAATTCACGAATGGGCGGTCGGATTAGGCGGGAGATGGCGGGAGTTCTCGGAATCGTCCTCACTGCACTGACCATCGCGGCGCCCTCAGCACCCGTCTTTGCAATTGGACAATCCGCCGGTGAAATTCGCGAAGCACTTGTCGCCCAGATCGCTCTCGAGACCGGCGATTACCGTGTGTCAGTTCGCGAATTGGGAGGCGAAAACCGCGCCATCGAGATTGATAGCGACCAATCGATGGAACCGGCATCGTCCATCAAACTGTTTTACGCGTGGCTCGCACTCCGAAAGGTCGACGACGGTTCTATCACGTTGTCGCGCCGACTTCCCAGCGGGCAAACCTGGGGCAGGTGTTTGCGCGTCATGATCGAGATGTCCGACAACCTGTGTTCGGCTGATATCCGGGAGGCACTGGGAAATCGGAAAGTCAACCGCGCACTCGCAAACGCGGGCTTTGGCGGTACCCGTGTCGTTTTGGATTCCAACGGAACGTATGCCGGGAAACGCTCGTCAGCGGCTGATTTCACAGAATTCATGGCACGACTCGAAGCGGGGACTCTCTTGTCCGTCGAGTCGACGTCACGCCTGCACGAGTTACTACGTAACCAAATCTGGCGCGCGCGTATCGCCGGTGGAACACCGACCGGCGTGGTCGTTGAGTCAAAGCCCGGTGTACTGCAGGTGGGCGATGGATTGGTGGGCACGGACGCCGCAATTGTCAGGGGAGTGAACAGCACCTATGCGATTTCGATCATGGGGGATCGCGGTGCGACAAAGTCCGCGTTTCGGCGGTTGTCACAAATTGTCTACGAGGGGTTACAGGGTGTGAGTGATTACGTCGCCGCAACGTACCCCCGCCAGCAGTACACGGTTTCTGCGGGAACCGCGTTTCGCGAGAGCTATGGCGGATCCGCAATCAGATTGGATTCCGTCCGAAACGTCACGCTCTATGGCACGTCTCGACTTGACGCATACGTTCGTATCCATGGTCTCGGTATGGGGTGGGTGTCCGTGACACGATTGACTCTGCGTGACGCTTATCGCTGGATGGGGTGACGCACCCGCACTTCCGCTGACAAGCCTTGGCAGAGAAACTGGCGCTTTGTTACTGTGGGGGAATGAATAAACCCCAGGCATCGCCTAGATGGAGGGTGCTTTCGGCGCTCACGGTAGCGCTTACGGCAGTGGGGGGAATCATCGGTTTGCCGACAATCGCTGAGGCCAAAGTCAACACGTCAATGGTGGAGGGACGGGACAAAGCGGCAAAGTTGTTCAACCCGCTGAGTCCGATTCGCATCGACATGACGATTCCGACCGATACCTGGAATTTCATTCAAAACGATATTTATTCCACCAGCTACAAGCAGGCATTTTTGACCATCACCATGGACGGCAAAACGATTCGGAACCCGTTCAATTCAGCCAACCCGACGGAATGGGAGGTGGGAATACGGTTGAAAGGACGCGCGTCGCGGCGGGACTTGACGGCAAAAGCGCCTTTCAAAATCAAAATGGACAAGTTTGTCGATGACCAGACGCTGTTCGGGCTCGAAA
>JBIIFF010000030.1:0-14629 GCA_044237445.1 Microbacteriaceae bacterium
CGAACTTCTCGTGAACGTCCTCGCCCACGAACTTCAGGCGGCAACGACCGTCGAAAAGTTTTCCCCGGACAACGTGTTCGACGCCGTCGCCCGCCTGCACGAACGCGTCGAAGGGTCCTACGCAGCAATCGCCCTCATCGCCGGCCACGGGCTTCTCGCGTTTCGCGACCCCTTCGGCATTCGCCCACTTATCCTCGGGCGGCGCAACGCCGGACTCGTCGGGGCGGAATGGATCGTCGCGAGCGAATCGCTCGTGCTCGAATCGGGCGGGTACGAAGTCATCCGAGATGTCGAGCCGGGCGAAGCGATTTTTGTTTCCCTCGACGGCGAACTGGTTTCCCGCCAGTGCGCCAAAAACCCCGTGCTCATTCCCTGTTCATTTGAATACGTCTATCTCGCGCGCCCCGACTCGATCATGAACGGGATTTCGGTGTACGAGGCGCGACTTCGATTGGGGGACCGGCTCGCCGACACCATCGCAAAGTGGGCGCCGGCCGGCGACATCGACGTCGTGATGCCGATTCCCGACTCGTCCCGTCCCGCGGCTCTGCAGGTCGCTCGCAAACTCGGCATCGAATATCGCGAGGGCTACTACAAGAACCGCTATGTCGGTCGAACGTTCATCATGCCGGGACAAGAAGCCCGAAAGAAGGGCGTGCGCCAGAAACTCAACGCGATGCCGTCCGAGTTCAAGGGCAAGAACGTCCTTATCGTCGACGACTCGATTGTGAGGGGGACCACGTCACGCGAAATCGTGGACATGGCGCGCAATGCCGGTGCCAACTCGGTGACGTTCACGTCCGCCGCCCCACCCGTTCGTTTCGCCCACGTGTACGGCATCAACATGCCGAGCCGAGCCGAGCTCGTCGCCGCCGGTCGCAAAATCCCTGAAATTGCATCAGAGATCGGCGCTGACCACCTCATTTATCAAGAGGTCGAGGACATGAAGAGTTCAATTCTCGAGGGCAGCTCTGTCACGGAACTTGAAATGTCGTGTTTCTCGGGTGACTACGTCACCGGAACTGTGACCCCCGAATATCTGCGGTGGGTGGAAGAAAACCAGTCGTCGTAGTTCGTGGGGCTACTTCGTCGAACGCGGCTTTGGCGTTTTCTTTGCCGTGGTCTTTTGAATCTCGGCAACTCCGCGGGACGTTTTCGTTCGCGCATCGATGACAAAGCCGACCACGCCACCGAGGGCGAGCCCGATGACAAAGCCGAACAGGGCGAAGAACCCGAACGTCGGCCAGAAACCAACCGAGGGGTTGATGGGCGCAGCGCCCGTGACGAAAACCGACGCAATGATTCCGGCGACAGCACCCGTCAGCATGAACGACCACATGCGCGGTGCCCGGCGGATGGTGACTTCTTCCTTTGCCATGCTTCTATTCTCGCAGGACGGAAAGGGGCACGAGTTCCGCGAGTGTCGCGCGGGTTCCCGAGGCACGAACGGCACCGCGGTCGATGGCCGCATCCCACGTCTCGTCCCCGACTGCGAGCGCCACGAGAATCGCCGCGTCGAGTTCGATCACGTTGGGCGGGGTTCCTCGGGTGTGACCGAGCCCCTCAACGATTTGGACTGCGCCGTGGGGCGGAACACGCACCTCGACCGACTTGCCGGGCGCGAGTCGCGCGAATTCCTGCAGGATGAACCTCACTGCTATGGCGGTGGTTTCCCGATCCGCCGAACCGTCCCGAACCGCGGCGACGGCGGGTCGGCCACGCTCAACGGCGATTCGGGGAAGGGGCACGCTCAACACGCTAGCAGCGGCAAAGGTAGTGTTCTCTCGTGAAGATACTTGTGGTTGGGTCGGGTGCCAGAGAGCACGCCATCGTCAACGCACTGCTTCGCGACACGACCTCTCACCAGATCATCGCCGCCCCGGGAAACGCCGGTATCGCTGAGGTGGTCGAGATTGTTTCGATCAACATCGAGGACGGACCGCTTATTGCCGACTACGCATCCGAACAGGGCGTCGAGTTAGTCATCATCGGGCCGGAAGCCCCTCTGGTGGCGGGTGTTGCGGACGCCCTCCGTGCCGCAGGAGTACCCGTGTTTGGGCCCGACAAAGCCGCGGCGCAGCTCGAAGGGTCGAAAGATTTTGCGAAAGAAGTGATGAACGCCGCGCAAGTGCCCAACGGTCGTTCCATCTCGGCAACAACTCTGCGCGAAGTGGAAACAGCCCTCGATGAATTCGGTGCGCCTTACGTCGTCAAGGCCGACGGCCTCGCGGCCGGTAAGGGTGTGATTGTCACGAGTGACCGTGATGCGGCGCGTGACCACGCCTCATTTTTTATCCATCACGGACCAGTGCTCGTCGAGGAATTCCTCGAAGGGCAGGAGGTGTCGCTGTTCGTTCTGTCGGACGGCGACGCCGTGGTTGCCCTATCACCCGCGCAAGACTACAAGCGTGCGTTCGACAATGATGAAGGACCGAACACAGGTGGAATGGGTGCGTATTCACCACTGCCGTGGTTACCCGAGGGATTCGTCGACGAGATCATCGAAACCGTCGCCCAGCCGACGATTCGCGAAATGTCCCGTCGCGGCACGCCGTTTGTCGGGTTGTTGTACTGCGGGTTGATTCTGACGCCCGACGGCGTTCGTGTGATCGAATTCAACGCTCGGTTCGGCGACCCGGAAACGCAGGTTGTTCTCGAGAGACTCGACTCGTCTCTCGCCGACCTGCTGCTCGCCACCGCAACCGGTCGCCTCGCCACCGTGCCCGAACCCGTGTTCAGTTCCGATGTCGCTCTCGCGGTGGTTCTCGCCAGCGAGGGGTATCCCGAATCGCCGGAAACGGGCAAACCGATTCTGGGATTACCCGAAGCCCTCGAAGTGCCCGGTGTGTCCATCGCTCACGCGGCCACTGCCCGCGACGGAGAGGGTTTCGTGTCGACGGGCGGGCGGGTGTTATCCGTCATCGCGCGAGCCGGTGACTTCGGCGATGCGCGCCGTCGCGCCTACCTCGCCCTCGACCGCATCCAATTGGACGGTTCCCACTACCGAACGGACATCGCTGAACGGGCCGCTCAATGATTGTTCCGGGGTGGCGTCACGTCTATTCCGGAAAGGTCCGCGACCTGTATATTCCCGAAACGGAATCTAACCTCGAGTCGTCGTCGTCCATGCTGCTCGTCGCGAGCGATCGGGTGTCCGCTTTTGACCACGTTCTGGAACCCGGTATTCCAGGAAAAGGCGCCCTTCTTACGCGCTTGTCCCAATGGTGGTTCGGCCACCTGGCCGAATTCCCCAATCATCTGCTGGAAATCGACGCTCCCGCTGAGGTCGCAGACCGCGCAATGGTTGTGCGCACACTGACTATGCTTCCCGTGGAATGTGTCGTTCGCGGTTACCTGGTCGGCAGCGGTTGGGTGGAATACCAGGAATCGGGAACGGTGTGCGGAATCGCTCTTCCCGCGGGGCTGAGCAACGGCGACCGGCTGCCCGAGCCCATCTTCACCCCCGCGTTCAAGGCTCCGCTCGGCGAGCACGATGAGAACATTTCGTTCGCGCAGACGGTCGTCTTGGTTGGTGAAGACACCGCGCGCGAACTGCGCGACACGAGTCTCGAGATTTTCCGCCGAGCGAGCGACATCGCCGAAGCGAAGGGGCTCATCCTCGCCGACACCAAGTTCGAGTTCGGCCGCAATCGCGACACCGGCGAATTGACCCTGTGCGACGAGGTGCTCACCTCGGATTCCAGCCGCTACTGGGATGCCTCCACGTATCGCGCGGGCGGACCGAATCGGCTCGATTCTTTTGACAAGCAGATTGTGCGGGACTGGCTGTCCGCCAACTGGGACAAGACCAGCGAGCCGCCCGTCCTGCCCGAGGCGATCGTCACGCAAACGGCGAACCGTTACCGCGAGTTGATTTCGCGACTGACAACATCGGACTAACACAGCGCAACGCGAGGGCTCCCGTTGGGGATGACGCGCGCGAATAGACTGAAGACAGAATTCATCCGTAAATCGAGGAGCGCGCGTGCCGAAAGTCATCGTCGAGGTTATGCCGAAAGAAGTGCTTCTCGACCCCGCCGGAAAGGCCACGGCCCGAGCCCTGCAGCGCTTCGGAGACGGCGAGATAACCGACGTTCGCATCGGCAAACGATTTGAAATCACGATCGAGGGCGAGGTCACTCCGAAATTGCTCGACCACATCGCTGAAGTCGCAAAAGACGTCCTGTCGAACGACGTCATCGAAGACGTCATTTCGATTCGCGTGGCGGACTAACGTGCGCGTCGGCGTCATCACGTTCCCCGGGTCGCTCGACGACCGCGACGCTCTGCGGGCCATCAAACTCGCCGGTGGTGACGCCGTTTCGCTCTGGCACGGTGACCACGACCTTCACGGCGTCGACGCCATCGTTCTGCCCGGTGGATTCTCGTACGGCGACTACCTGCGTTGCGGCGCAATCGCCGCCCACTCGCCCATCATGAGCGAGGTGATTGATGCCGCGAACAAGGGCATGCCCGTCCTCGGCATTTGCAACGGCTTTCAGATCCTCGTCGAGGCGCACCTGCTTGCCGGCGGACTCATTCGCAACGATCACGGCACGTTCGTTCGCCGTGACCAGAAACTGCGAGTCGAGAACATCGACACCCCGTGGACGAGTGGCTACTCGCAGGGACAAGAGATCACGATTCCGCTCAAGAACGGCGAAGGCGGATTCATCGCCGACGACGAGACGCTCAAACAATTGGAGGGCGACGGTCTCGTCACGTTCCGATACCTCGAGGTCAACCCGAACGGTTCGTTGAACGACATCGCGGGGCTTCGAAACGCTCGTGGGAACGTGGTGGGGCTCATGCCTCACCCCGAACACGCCGTTGAACCCGGGTTCGGACCCGACACCCCCGCCGCGATGTCGTCCGGTACGGACGGGCTCGCCATGTTCCAGTCGGTTCTCGCCACCACCGTTCTTTCGTAACCAGGAGCCACCGTGACCGAACACATTCCCGACACCGTCGAGAACGCTGCGGCGACCCCCGAGAAGGATCAACCGTTCGGCCTGCTCGGGCTGAAACCCGACGAATATCAACAGATACGCGACATCCTCGGTCGTCGCCCCACGAGCGGGGAACTGGCGATGTATTCCGTGATGTGGTCGGAACACTGCTCGTACAAGTCGTCCAAGGTCCACCTGCGCCAGTTCGGTCAGAAAGTGTCGCCCGAAATGACCAAACATTTGATGGTCGGCATGGGCGAAAACGCCGGTGTCGTCGACATCGGCGAAGGCTGGGCCGTCACGTTCAAGATCGAGAGCCACAACCACCCGTCCTACATCGAGCCGTTCCAGGGCGCCGCGACTGGCATCGGCGGAATCGTGCGCGACATCATCTCGATGGGGGCGCGTCCCGTCGCGGTCATGGACGCCCTGCGCTTCGGCGCGATCGACCACCCCGACACGAACCGTGTCGTCAACGGCGTCGTGGGTGGAATCTCGTTCTACGGGAACTGCCTCGGTTTGCCCAACATCGGCGGCGAGACCTGGTTCGACTCGGTGTACCAAGCGAACCCGCTCGTCAACGCCCTCGCGGTCGGCGCGCTGCGTCACGAAGACCTTCACCTCGCGAACGCAAAGGGCGTCGGGAACCTCGTTGTTTTGTTTGGCGCTCGCACTGGCGGTGACGGCATCGGTGGGGCGTCCATCCTCGCGTCTGACACCTTCGCCGAGGGCGGCCCGACAAAACGCCCCGCGGTTCAGGTCGGCGACCCGTTCGCCGAAAAGGTTCTCATCGAGTGCTGTCTCGAACTATTTGCGGGTGGCTGTGTGGAGGGCATCCAGGACCTCGGCGCCGCCGGAATTTCCTGCGCCACGAGCGAACTCGCGGCCAACGGTGATGGCGGCATGCGCATCACGCTCGACAACGTCCTGCTGCGAGACCCCACGCTGACGGCCGAGGAAATCCTCATGTCGGAAAGCCAGGAACGAATGATGGCCATTGTGCACCCTGACAAATTGGACGCGTTCCTCTCGGTCACGACCAAGTGGGATGTCGAGGCCAGCGTTCTCGGCGAAGTAACCGACACCGGCCGACTCATCATCGAGTGGAAGGGTCAGACCATTGTCGACGTCGACCCGCGCACCGTCGCGATCGACGGCCCGGTGTACAACCGTCCGATGGAGTATCCGGCGTGGCTCGACGCGCTGCAGGCCGATTCGCCCGCGAAGTTCGCCCGCGCGACGGACGGTGACGAACTCAAGAATCAGTTCCTCACCATCCTCGGGTCGCCGAACGAAGCGGACACCGATTGGATTACCAACCAGTACGACTATTACGTTGGGGGCAACACCGCGCTTCACACCCCCGACGGTGCAGGCATGATTCGTATCGACGAGGTCAGCGGGCTGGGTGTCGCGCTCGCCACCGATGCCAACGGGCGTTATTGCCAGCTCGACCCCTATGTGGGCGCGCAACTGGCCCTGGTCGAGTCGTATCGCAACGTTGCTTCCAGTGGCGCGAAGCCTCTCGCTGTCAGTGATTGCCTGAACTTTGGGAGCCCCGAGAACCCCGAGGTGATGTGGCAGTTCGCGCGCGCCGTGGAAGGTCTCGCGGACGGCTGCCTGGAATTGGGAATCCCCGTCACGGGCGGGAACGTGTCGTTCTACAACCAAACGGGCGATGTGCCGATCCACCCGACGCCGGTCGTTGCCGTACTCGGGTCCATCGACAACGTCGCTCGACGCCTGCCGTCCGGCTGGCAGGACGAGGGCGAAAACATCTACCTGTTGGGTGTCACCGCCGACGAACTCGGTGGCTCCGTCTGGGCCGGCGTGATTCATGACCACCTCGGTGGAGTTCCTCCGCGGGTCGATTTCACCGCCGAGAAGGATTTGGCGGGACTGCTGGGAGCCGCGGCGCGCGAGGGAATCGTCACGAGCGCGGTCGACCTAGGAACCGGTGGTTTCGTGCGCGCGCTCGCCGACGGGGTCCTGCGGTTTGGCGTGGGCGCCCGAGTGTGGATCGACGAAATCATGTCGCGTGATGGGGTCGACGCCACCGCCGCGCTGTTCTCCGAAACCCAGGCGCGAGCGCTCGTGTCCGTCGCCCGCGAAGACGACGTCAAATTCCGCGGATTGTGCGAGGGACGGGACGTTCCCGTCGTGCGCGTCGGGGTCACCGACAAGCGCTCAGGTGAACTCGAAGTCCAAGGGTTGTTCGCCGTCCGCATCGACGAACTGCGTCACACCCACCGCTCGACGCTACCCGCTAATTTCGGGCCGGTCGTCGGAGCCTGAATTCCAGATCCTAGATAGGACCCGGACCGCCCTTTTTAGTGATGGTAACGACATCGCTCGGTTCGCTGTCACCCAGTGAATTTCGGGCGATCACGCGACAGTCGATTGACTTTTTGACGTTCCGAACAATCCTGAGGCTAGTTGCCGTCGGGCGAAGCGACCTCACCGTTCGGAATTTCGGGCTCTTGCCGTTTGTACATTGAACGAGGTATTTGGTCAGTTCGGAACCACCATCGTCGCCCGCGACCCATTCAATTTCAGCCTTTTTACCCGAGCTCGCAGACCACGAAATTTCGGTTGGGGCCATCGGGGCTGTCGACGCGTTGTTGGCGAGCAGGAAATTGACGATATTGTCGTCCGCGCCCGCCCGAGAATCGAGGTAGGTCACCTGCGACCCGTCCGATTTGATTGCGATGACTGCATAGCTACCTAGAGTCACGCTCGCATCGGTAACTGTGAAGTAGTCGACAATCGTTGACGACCATCCTCGGCCGAGTGGGACACGCGCGATGCGGCCATTGTTAGACAGGGCAACCAATTGTGATCCGTCCGCACTCGCAACAACCTGACGAATTCCGTCGAATTCAAGCGCGAGACTCATCGTTGAGCCTCCAGTCAAGTTAAGCGACTCGCGATACCCCTCCACTCGTGCCAAATAAGCGGTGTCGGCTAATGATGTCCCGACATAAATCTCACCGTTGGTGTAATTGGCTGTTAGCGCGGACGCAATGCTTTCGACCGAAAAACGGCCCGCAAATAAAAAGCCCCTCGATTCAACGAACATAATTCGCCCAAGTCCCGATATCTGGGCGTCCGTGATGTCGGGCCAGATCGTGAGCGAGGTCTGAGGATCAGACACGAAAGCCTTGTTGGTCACACCCACTTCAGGAGCAGAGCCCAGTCCGTCGCCAGTGGGATCGAGGGAACTTGTGGTGAAGGTTTTTGAGAATGCCCGGGAAAACACGTCCACCGTCGAGCTGTTGGCCCGCAGGGCAACGAATTCCGGTTCGCCATCACCGGAAATTGCGTTTTCGCCGGTTATCGAGACATAAGCCGCAACCGTCAATGTGCTGAGCGTGATTTTGGCCAGTGCCCGGTTTGATCCAGCGAAACTGACAAATGCAGTCTGTCCATCCGGGGTGACTTCTAAGTCGGTTGCGGAGTCCCAGGGATTCGAACCATCGGCGTATGGTGCTGTAAACGCGAGCGTATCTGTAACGGTTTGGGTCGCTGGGTCTACAAGTTGAATGACAGCATTAGACGTGTCATTTGACAACACCACAATCCGGGTGTCACTCAGCACGTATTGCGCCTCGACGATGTCATACAGCTGCGCGGTTCCCTTGTTGGAATAAGTCACGGTCGCGTCTGCGGTGGACGAAACACCCGTCACGGCGAGGGAAGCGGCGGCAAGGCTGGCAAGTGCTCGGATTGTCGAGGATTTCATCCTTAAAATATAGCAACCTTGCGGTGAGGAAAGAGCAAATGCGGTTCGATGTCGGTTGAACGCACTACCGTGGAAGAGTTCGAAAGGTCCACATGATTGAGCAATCCCGATTCCTTGTCCAGAGCGCCGACCGCGACGAATGGTTGCGGGTTCGCGCCACGGGCGTGACCGCCACGATGGTGGGCAAAGCACACGACGACAAGGGTTTTGCGGAAATCGTTGGGCAGATGGTCGACCCGACCCCGATCCCCGACAACGCGTTCATGGCGTTCGGCCGCGACCAGGAATCGAACATCATCGATCGGCTCGCCGAGCGTTTCGATATCGCCGGCAATGATTGGCTGATTTCGTCGTCGGAAGAAAAGTGGATGATGGCGACACCCGACGGGCTGTCGCCCGACCATGGGACGATCGTCGAGGTCAAGACCACGGGACGCGACTGGGGCTCGTACGACTGGGTGCCCATCTATTACAAACGCCAGGTGCAGTGGCAGTTATTCGTGACCGGCGCCGAAGAATGCGTGTTCGCGTGGATGTTGCGGGAAAAAGCGCCCGACGGTTCGTTTGTCCCGGCCTGGATTGGTCCGAAATACGTCACAGTGAAGCGTCAACAGCGCATGATCGACCAGTGCATCGAAACCGCGCACAGGTTGTACACGAACCTGCCGGGTGTCAACGCCTAATCAGGCAAGGCGGAACGGAACATTCCCGAGCGGCTGAGTCCCGGCCTTGTTCGTGATTCGACGCTCGAGACGGTCTGCAACCATCGGCCATTCGTCAACAAGAATGGAATAGAGGGCGGTATCGCGCCAGGACCCGTCCGCGCGTTGCTTGTCGCGACGAACAACACCTTCGAACTGAGCGCCGAGCGCCTCGATCGCACGACGCGAGCGGTGATTCAACACGTCCGCCTGAATTCGCACACGACCGTAACCGTGTGTGAACGCGCGTTCAAGCAACAGGTACTTTGTCATGGAGTTGACCGTAGTCCCCCATGCATGCGGGGCGAACGCGGTCGAAAAAATGTGTGTGTGCTCGCGCTCGTCGTCGAAGTCGCCGAGTGTGGTCGTCCCCAGGATTGCCCCCGCCAGCGGGCCGGTTGTTGCGCGAATGATGTACACGTGGGACGTGTCGAATTTGAAGTGTGACGATGCCCAGGTCGTGAAACTCGCGATATCGGTCGTGAGGTTCGCAAGGCCGCCGCCGAATCCCTGTTCGAATACGACGGGATGAGCGATCGCGGCGAAGAGGTCGGCGAAGTGCTCCGACGTCATCGGCTCAAGTGAAATGGCCCACCCTTGCAGTGGGACGAATTCCGGGCGAGTGGCAACCATTGATACAGTGTGCGGAAACTACGTGTAATTCGGGTGAACGGCGAGGAAACAGCAAACAAATCCAGCGAACGTTAGTCCTGTGAGTCGTTTGCGATTTTTTCGTGGTGACGAATCACTTCGGCGACGATAAAGTTCAGGAACTTTTCGGCGAAAACCGGATCCAAATTCGCATCGTGCGCAAGTGCCGTGAGGCGTTCAATCTGAGCCGCTTCGCGTTCCTTATCCGACGGTGGCAACCCCGCCTGAGCCTTGAGTAAGCCAACCTGCTGGGTGAAACGAAAACGCTCCGCGAGAATGTGGATGAGCGCGGCGTCGACATTGTCGATGCTCTGCCGCAGGTCGCGCAACCTCGCGACGGTTTCCTCGTCCATGTCTCCAGCCTACAAATCAAAGCGCCCGACCGCATCGAGTGCGATCGGGCGCGTGTCACCCCACCCCTGGGGAAATCTAGTCGTCCTCTTCTTCTTCTTCTTCCTCTTCTTCTTCTTCTTCTTCTTCCTCTTCTTCTTCCTCTTCCTCTTCTTCCTCTTCTTCTTCTTCCTCTTCTTCTTCGGCCTCTTCTTTAGCCTCTTCAGCTTCTTCCTCGGCCTCTTCTTTAGCCTCTTCGGCTTCTTCCTCGGCCTCTGACGACGCATCAGTTGCGCCGCTCTCGTCAGGCACGCCGTCACCGTCGCTATCGACCAGCTCACCGATAATCTGCGACACGTCACCATTACTGTCGAGCGCCTTGCCGACCTGTCGAACAAGTCCGGCATCGAGAGCATCCATCGGAATCTCGTTGACCAGTGCGTCGATGAATTCCGCGGTCGGTCGTACTCCGAGATTGTTGAGTACCGTGATGACAATCGCGCGCTTGACCGCGTTGAGGTCCGCTGCCTGTGCGGGCGTTGAGCCGGCAAATACCACAGCGGCAATTATGCTCGCGGTGAGGAAGGTTGTGCTGCGACTCATGGTGTAACTCCGTCCGATTCAGCGCGCTGGCGCCACATGTCGAGCGTCCCCGAATCAATCGCGAGACGCGCTTCGTTCACTTCAGACGGCGTCACAACGCCGTCCGCCAAACCTTTTTCGATGTCACCGGCGACAAGCAACACCGCAGCCAACACCACACCTCGGGCCGAGACATCTGCGCCAAGATCCGCTGTCAAGATATCGTTGCCTTCGATAACGCTCATGGATTCACTCGGTACCGTCATTGCGCAACCCGCCACAGTTCCAGTGACGATTGCAGCCAGTGCGAAAGCCGCTACTGCCGTGCGGTAGTTCATGGCAAACCTTTCGTTTCGGATAGGTTCACTCTAAAACGCGGAAATCACGCCGTCGCGTGTTTTGGCTGAACCTTGGATAAATCTTGTATAAATCAGTCGAGCAGGTCGTGAATCGCGATGATTTCATCGCGCGCAGGACCAACCCCGATGGCCGAAATGCGGGCGCCCGACATCGATTCGATCGCACGAACGTAGTTCTGAGCGTTGACCGGCAGGTCCTCAAACCGGCGAGCGCCCGAAATGTCTTCGGTCCAGCCGGGAAAGTTCTCGTAAATCGGGGTGGCGTGGTGGAAGTCGGATTGGTTCACGGGCATCTCGTCGAAGCGAACACCGTCCACCTCGTAGGCCACGCACACGGGGATTTCTGCGAGTCCCGTGAGAACGTCGAGTTTGGTCATGACGAAATCAGTGATGCCATTGATTCGCGCCGAATAGCGTGCAATCGGAGCGTCATACCAACCGCAGCGCCGGGGTCGCCCGGTCGTGGTCCCGAACTCGGATCCCGCCTGACGCAGGCGTTCGCCTTCGTCGTTGTCCAGCTCTGTCGGGAACGGACCGGAACCGACGCGAGTCGTGTACGCCTTCACGATTCCGATGACACGCGTGATGGCATTCGGCCCGATCCCTGAACCCGTGGACGCACCGCCCGCGGTCGAGCTCGAGGACGTGACAAACGGGTACGTTCCGTGGTCGACATCGAGCATCGTCGCTTGGCCGCCCTCAAACAACACGGTCTTCCCCGCGGCGAGCGCTTCGTGCAATAGCAGTGACGTGTCACACACCAACGGGCGCAGCCGGTCGGCGTAGGACAACAATTCCTGGACGATGTCGTCGACCGGGATGGCTCGACGATTGTAAATCTTGACGAGAAGGTGGTTTTTCAGGTCAAGGGCGCCTTCGACTTTTTGTCGCAGGATTCCTTCGTCAAAGATGTCCTGAATGCGAATACCGATTCGGTTGATTTTGTCCGCGTAGGTCGGACCAATGCCTCGACCCGTCGTCCCGATTTGACGTTTCCCGAGGAAGCGTTCGGTCACCTTGTCGAGCGTGCGGTGATACGAGGTGATGACGTGGGCGTTGGCCGACACTCGAAGTTTCGACACGTCGATTCCGCGACTCGAAAGTGCGTCGATCTCCTCGAACAGGACCTCGAGGTCGATGACAACGCCATTCGCAATGACCGGGGTTACGCCCTCGGTCAGAATGCCTGAGGGCAACAGGTGCAGGGCGTATTTTTCGTTCCCGATGACGACGGTGTGACCCGCGTTGTTTCCGCCGTTGAATTTCACAACGTGGTCGATGCGACCCGCGATGAGGTCGGTCGCTTTGCCCTTACCCTCGTCGCCCCACTGGGCACCAATAATCACGACGGCGGGCATGCGAATCCTTTGTTTGGGCAACCACCCCAGTCTACCGTTTGGCCGTGACGTGTTCCCGAATCCATGCATGCATCACGATGGCCGCGGCCGCGGATGCGTTGAGTGACCGAGTCGATCCGAACTGTTCGATTTCGACGACGATGTCGCTCGCGGCGATTGCCTCGGGGGACAGACCCGGTCCCTCCTGTCCGAACAGCAAGACACACCGCTCGGGCAACGACGTTGCGTCAATAGAAACGGAGTTCTCGACGTTATCGACTCCCACAACGGTCAGTTCATTCGCGCGCGCCCAGCCCAGGAACTCCTCGACGGTGGCGTGGTGAAGGACGTGCTGATAGCGATCGGTGACCATCGCTCCGCGCTTGTTCCAGCGCCGTCGACCGACGATGTGCACCGTGTTCGCGAGGAACGCGTTCGCCGTGCGCACAATCGACCCGATGTTGAGGTCGTGTTGCCAGTTCTCGATGGCGACGTGAAAAGCGTGGCGCTTGGAGTCGAGGTCGGCGACAATCGCCTCCATCGTCCAATATCGATATTCGTCGATGACGTTACGCGTGTCCCCGTTGTCCAACAGGTCGCGATCAAATCTCGGGTCAGTCGGAAGCTCACCATTCCACGGACCGACTCCGTGTGTGGTGAGTTCGGGTGTCTCCGCATCCCATCCCTTTTCCGTCACTCTGTTAACTTAGGGGAATGACCGAGACGCACCTCGTCCAGGGCGACAACCTCGACCTCCTGAGAACACTTCCCAACGCGATGTTCCAGGTTGTCTATCTGGATCCTCCGTTCAACACCGGTCGGCGTCAGGAACGTCAAACGATGACGACAGTTCGAGCCGAGGGCGGCTCACGAACCGGATTCGGAGGTGCGACCTACGACACGGTCAAGGGCGCTCTCTACGGATATGACGACGCGTTCGAAGACTATTGGGAGTTTCTTGAGCCGCGTCTGGTCGAAGCCCACCGCCTCCTCGCCGACAGTGGAACCCTGTATTTACATCTGGACTACCGCGAAGCGCACTATGCGAAGGTTGCGCTCGATGCACTTTTCGGCCGCGACAGTTTTCTCAACGAAATCATTTGGGCGTATGACTACGGAGCGAAGTCGACCAAACGCTGGCCGACCAAACACGACACGATTCTTGTTTACGTGAAGAATCCCGCGAAATATTTTTTCGATTCGACCGAGGTGGACCGCGAGCCGTACATGGCGCCGGGGTTGGTGACGCCCGAAAAGGTCGAACGCGGCAAGCTACCGACGGACGTGTGGTGGCACACCATCGTGTCCCCGACCGGCAAGGAAAAAACCGGGTACGCAACACAGAAACCGCTCGGCATTCTTCGGCGCATCATCGCCGCGTCGAGCCGACCCGGCGACTGGATTTTGGATCCGTTTGCGGGCAGCGGAACGACGGGTGAAGCCGCTGCGACGCTGAATCGCAACGTTGTGCTATTCGATCAGTCGGACGACGCTATCGCGCTAATCGAGAAACGGCTCGGGGTCAGTCGCTCGGCGTCGCTTCCGGCGTGGGTTCATCCGACTGCGTCATGAGTGATCCCGCAATCGACGCATCGAGCGGAGTCGCACTGCTTCTCGACGCGAAACAGAAGTAGCGCGTGTCGCCCGAGTCCCACGCCACGGAGGACGCCGAGTACGCAGCTGAGATCTGCAGGTCGGTGATCTTCTTTGCGGCAGAGAGGTCGAGAACATCCTCCCGCGAGCACGCCGCGAGCGCCGCTTTCCCGATTCGCGAATCTCCGGGGTAGGACGGGTAGGTTCCGTCGATAGCGAGGTCGCCAGCGTAGACGAGCTGCGCCGCGTGGGGAGTCGCGCAATCGACCACGGTAAACGTCTCGGCCCACGCGTCCACGAACGGATTGAGGCATTCCCCTCCGTACAGTTCGCCGAACGGGTATTCGCCGGGCGGTTGTGTTGCGGTGGGCAGAGCCGGGGCCGC
>JBIIFF010000031.1:0-14595 GCA_044237445.1 Microbacteriaceae bacterium
GCGTTCTTGTTCGCCGAGGCCGCCTTGGGGATTTGTGTTGGCTGTCTCGTGCACCAGGCGCTGTACAAGACCAAGCCCGAGATGTGCCCCGGCGACAGTTGTGATTACCACCCCGCCGGAAAGAGGGCCTAGGCCGATGCGCAACGATTAGTCTGGGGTCATGGACACACAATCGCGCATTCGTTATTGGGCTTACTTGGTCCTCGCCGGAATCGGTCTCGTCACCGCAATGGTGTTCAACGGCATCGCGGTGATGAACGGTGAAAACTACGCCACCGCCTGGTTCGGAACAGCGGTCGACTGGGTTCTGTCGGCGGACCTCACCGTCGTGGCCATCGCTTCGGTCGTGTTGATGTTCGCCGAAGCGCGTCGAGTCGGCATGAAGCGAGTCTGGCCCTACATCCTGCTATCTGGCGTCACCGCCATGGCATTCACGTTCCCACTGTTCCTCGCGATGCGCGAGAGGCACATGGCGCTCTCTGCGACGCAGCGCAGTTAGGGACTTTTCGCCGTCACCGAAACCGTGACGGAAACTCACGACTGGGGTTTATCGTCGTGGCATGAAAGAAATCACCTGCCCCAATTGCCAGAAAAACTTCAACCTTGACGACGCCGGATTCGCCGACATTCTCGCTCAAGTTCGCAACACCGAATTCGAGGAGGAGCTCGGCCGCCGACTCGCCGAGGCGGACGCGAACAAGCAGACCGAGATTAAACTCGCCGAAGCGGAGACGGCCAACAAGATGGCCGCCGAGGCCGAAAAGCTGCGTGCCGAATTGGCCGAGGTCAAGGCGAAAATGACGAACGCCGAAACCGAGAAGCAGCTCGCGGTCCGCACAGCGGTTGAGAAAACCGAAAAGGAACGCGACGAGTTCAAGAACAGCCTCGAAAAAGCGGAACTCGAAAAGAAGCTCGGCGAGCAGTCGCTGAAAGACAAATACAAGACGCAGTTGAAGGACCGTGACGATGAAATCGAGCGACTCCGTGAAATGAAGGCCCGTCTGTCGACCAAGATGGTCGGCGAGACACTCGAGAAGCACTGCGAGAACGAGTTCAACGCGATTCGCGCCGGTGCGTTCCCGAACGCGACGTTCGGAAAAGACAACGAGGTAGTCGAGGGCACCAAGGGTGATTATGTTTTCAAGGACAAGTCCACCGACGGCATCGAGATAGTGTCCATCATGTTCGAGATGAAGAACGAGACCGACGACGACAAAGCAAAGAAGCAGGCGAACGAATCGTTCCTTGCGAAGCTTGACCGCGATCGCATCAACAAGGGGTGCGAGTACGCGGTGCTGGTGACGATGCTCGAACCGGACAACGAGCTGTACAACAACGGGATCGTCGACGTTTCACACGCTTACCCCAAGATGTACGTCGTACGCCCGCAGTTCTTTATCCCCATCATCACGCTGTTGCGGAATGCGGCTCTCAACTCGCTCCAGTACAAGAACGAGCTTGAATTGGTCAAGGCGCAGAACATCGACGTAACGAATTTCGAATCTGACCTTGAGAAGTTCAAGAGTGGTTTCGCCCGAAACTACGACCTCGCGGCCCGCCAGTACCAAAAGGCAATCGACGAAATCGACGATGCCATCAAGAAGCTCACCGCGGTGAAGGCGTCGCTCACGAGTTCGGAAAACAACTTGCGTCTCGCTAACGACAAAGCCCAGGATGTGACGGTCAAAAAGTTGACCCGGAACAATCCGACGATGAAGGCGAAACTCGACGAAGCGCGCGCTGACGGCACCCCCGAAATCGAGTCCTAGGCGCTAGCCGCGACCGCGCGACGCTGGTGTCGCCACGCGCTGATGATTACGACGGACAGGTACAACACCTGCGAGACCGCAATCACGCGCTCCCACAATCCGACCATGGGCTGTGCGGGGTCGCGCCAGACCGACAGGAAGACGAGCGACGACACCGTGAACACCACGGTCGCAAGGATTGCACCGGTGGGGCGGACGAGCCACGGGTAACTGCGGTCGAACCTCATCGACAACAGTGGCCAGGCGGACATCAGAACAAACGTCGCAATGGCGAACACCCGGTGCCACAGCGATGACGTTTCCTGAGTTGGTGTCGCAAAAAACGTGAGCCCGTAGGTGGTAATCCCGGCGAGAAAAATGGTGACTCGTCCCGGCATCGCCAAAACCGGTGCGTACACGGCTGCAATCAGCGACAGCGTTCCACCCAACAGGAAGAAACTCGACTGGATCCACTTGACGGGCGAATCGTCCGCCGCAAGATCGCTGATGGTTTCGGTGACGTGGTCAAAGCCCGGCCAGAGCGCTCCCGCGATGACCCAGCCGAGCGTTGCCTGTATCGGCCCGACGATAGCGGCAATCAATGCCGGTAATCCCACAAGGTTCACAGAATCAGATTACGCCCGTTGGCGATGCGCGTCAGATGATTCCAACGCGACGAAGTCGCCGCAGAGCAGCGTCTTCGATCGGGCTTTCCGGACCGATTCCGGCGCGAATTGCGCGAAGGACAAACTGGGTGAACGGAACAACAAACCAGCGAGGTTTGGGTGTCAGCCCTAGCATCGCCTGAAATTCGGGACGAATCGACACCACAGCGGCGTCGAACAGCAGCCGATAAATCGGTCGAACCGCGAACGGCAGCGGTGGGCGACGAATGAAACCCACCACGGAACGCGTCGAGTCGCTCGCCACGAGCACTCCCCGACTCCACAGGTCCGTAATCATGGCATCGACGTCCGCCCGAGTTCGCGGGACATCGTCGAGACCGAGGGGCGCGACGGACGCCGCCCACTGGTTGACGTAGTTGTCGGCGGGAGTCGCCGCGGCGCCTTTCGGCAGGGGTGTTGTCGCATACATCTCGTGCGTAACAAGAAACGATTCCATAAAGGCGACGTGGACCCATAACAACAGGTCGGGGTCGGCTGCGCGATACGGCACGGTCGTTCCGGCGCCGGTCTCGTACGATCCGGTTACTCGTTCGTGGAGTCGGTTGACCCGTCCCGCCTCGGTGGCCACAGCCTCATGGCTTCCGAACGTGGTCACCGTGAGCCAACGAATCGTGCCCGCCAATCGTCCCAGCGGGTCCTTTTCATAACGCGAGTGATCCGACACCCCGGCCAGCGAACCCGGGTGCAGCGCCTGCATCAACAGGGCACGAATTCCACCAACGAGTGTGCCGAAATCGCGGTGGACGACCCACGGCGCATCGGTCGGGACAAACAGTCCGCCAGTGTCCCCTTGTGCGATGACGTCGAGCCACGGAGGCTTCCCGTCGGCGGCCCCGGACAACAAACGGCGAAAGCGAATCGACAGCCATTCTTGCGCTGCATTATTGGAACTCATGATGGCAATAGCCTAGGTGTATTGGCATTGTTCGAAATCGAAAGGCAGTCCCTTCATGAGCACACTCGACAACAAAACCGTCTTGGTTCTCGGCGCCACTGGCGGAATCGGAACGAGCCTCTGCGCTGCGCTCACGACCGCCGGTGCCACTGTGATTGGAACGACGACGCGACCCGAGAATCTTGAGCGTCTCGCCGGTTACACCGCGGGCCAGCGCCTTCTGGACTTGGCTGACAACGGTTCGGTCGCGTCATTCCTGGACGACATTGAGTCCGACGGCGTGGAACTGGACGGAATCATCGTTGCCGCCGGTGTCGTCGCGTTCGGCAATGCGATTGATTCCCCCGCCGCGGGTTTTGACCGACTGATGGCGGTCAACGCGACCGGTCCGATTCACGTGCTGTCGGCCCTTGCGCCAATTGTCGGACGTTCCGGCGAAGGCTTTATTGTCACCCTGTCCGGCATGATTGCCGAAACCCCGATGGCGGGCTTGTCGGCCTACTCGGCAAGCAAGGCCGCTCTGCACGCGTTCAGCGTCGCCGCCGGCCGCGAGTTCCGACGCCTCGGCGTTCGGTTGATCGACGCGCGGCCCGGGCACACCGAATCTGGGCTAGCGACCCGAGCTGTTTTCGGCGAGGCACCTAACTTCGGTGCCGGTCTGACGGTTGATGCCGTCGCCGCACGTATCGTTGCCGCGATCGTCGGGGACGAGAAAGACCTGCCCAGCACCGCGTTCTAAATCCGTTTGCGGCGAGCGAACCGCCGGACCGTTTAGGGCTTGACCGCTTTCGTCAACCCACTCGTCAGAGTGACGGGGGTGTATCCCACGCGGGTCGCCGTGACCCGGACCGAAATCCGTTTCTTGCCATCCGCCTTGGCCAACTTGTAGGTCGCTAGGGTCGCGGCAGGAATATCAACGCCGTTGCGAAGCCACTGATAACTGAACGTCAAATCGGCCATCCACCCCGTGGTTCGCGCCGTCAGGGTTTTCTTCACCTTGGCGGTCCCCGAGATGGTCGGGGTTGCCGTGGGGGCAATGGTTCCAGCGACGACGGTGACGGCGAGGCTGTCGGCGGTCACCGAGGTGTAGCCCGGTTTCGACGCAACCACGCGATAGACCATCTCGAGGCCGAGGTCACTTCCCGTGATGGTGTAGCTGGAATCGGTGTCGCTGGCGGAACTACTGTTACGCATCCACTGGGTCGCGAAGGTCACGCCTTCAGGCCAGGTCCCGGTGGATCCGGTCAGTGACGTTCCGACGGCACCCGTGCCCGAGATGCTGGGCGTTCCAGTCGAGGGAAGCGTTGCGGCTGTCACCAAAACTTCGCTACTGGTGGCGACCGCGGGATAATAATCAGTCTTCGTTCCCGTCGTGCGATAGGTAATGGACTTACCAATGTCGCTCGCCACGATGTCGTACGTCGAATCGGTGTCCCCCGTCGCCGAACCGTCTCGGTACCACTCGGAACTGAGTGACGTTCCCACTGCCCACGACCCGGTCGAACCCGTCAAGCTTGTGCCAAAAACGCCAGTGCCCGAAATTGATGACGTGCCCGGAGTTGGCGTGAGCAAAGGCACAATAACTCGATACTCACCGAGACTTCCATAATCCGAATACCCGGTCTCGGCCCCTGACCCATAGCCGACGCCGTCAACCTCGAGGTAATACATTTCGCCGGGTGTGGTCGTTGCCGTCACGGACGCATCGAGCCCCGTTGCAACGGACGTGCTATCTCGAAACAGGTTGGGGTTCGTTGTGGACACAAGTGTCCCGGACGAGTCGAACAACCTCAACTGAACGTCAAGATTCGAGCTGACCGATGGGAGTGTCACCGAGATGTCGTGAGATGTGCGCGTCGCGGTGAAGCCAAAGTAATCGACGTCCGTCCGTGTCGCAATCATTCCTTCGACCTCGGTCCCGAGAGTCAACGAGGTCGCCGCAGCGCGAGAATCGCCGTGATCGTCTGCACGGATTGGCAATCCATTATCTGTTGCGACGACAAAATCGTCCTGGGTTTGGTTTCCATTGGTGTACGAACCGTTGGAGAACTGCACGAGGGGCTGGTAATAGCCGACACCCATGATGGGCGCCCAGCCGTCGCGACCGACGTAATACGAAGTAGTCACGCCACCGATAAGCGTTCCGTCGTGACTCAGTCCGACGTTGTGTCCGACCTCGTGGCTGACGATGTCCGACAAGAACTTGCCGTTTCTGCCAGACACACCCCACGACAGCGATGGTCCGAGGTAGGTGTTCCAATAGACGTAATCAAAAACGCCGACATAGGCAATCCCGCCGCAACCACATTCGGTCGCGATGACGTTTGCCCCGTCAGTAATGAGGGCCCGCGCGCCATAGATTTGGTCGCCCGAGTTCGTGCGATCGAGCGCCGATTGGGCCGGTTCCTCGGTGGTCACGTTGACCGCGAAGGGCGCATAGTCTTCGGCCACGGCAGACCAGGTTTCGATTATGATTTGTCGTTCTGCGTTGGAAAAGGTCGTGGTATCGCCGTCGTCACTCCACGGCGGCATGAGCATTTGGGCGTCGGTGTAATCGTCAGCCGTGGTCGCGGTGTTCTGGTCCTGCCAGATCGTTCCGACCAACGAATGCCCCGTGAAATCCAGATAAATCGTACGATTGGCACCGGGCAGGCTGTGAAGTTCGAATGCTTCCGCCAGTGGGATGTCGGCGACCGGAGTTGCCGACTGGGGCGACCCGGGGTTGGGGGCGGATTCGCTGTGCTCCGCTCCAAATTCAGTGTGCTGCGGCTCGATGACGAGCACTCGGCCGGATCGATCGACTCGCACCGATTCGTCGGCGACCGCTGAATCCCATGACTTGCGGGCAATTCGTGTGCTCGGCATCCAGTCATCGGGGTCGCGCCCGCCTTTGCTCGCGTACTCGGCCAGCGATTGGTAGCGGTCAAAGAAAACCGATCGGCTATCCGGCTCGGCAGACGTTGCCGATACATTCGGTGCCAGCACCGCTAATCCAAGGGCAAAAACCACGCTCGTAACTACTACTTTTCGACGCACACGTCCCACGAGATTTGCTCTTTTCGATTGAAAAAATAAGTTGTGTTAGGGAAACACTACCCCGAGCGAAATCTTTCACCTAGAGGGGATTTCCCGTCGACCAGCCCGAGCACAACATCTTCCGACGGGAAGATCAGCCCGATGGGTTTTTCGCCTAACGGCGCACCTTGGATGTTTTCAGGCTGGTCACGGTCGCCGGTGAGTAACCGAGTTTCGTGGCGGTGACACGAACCGAAATGCGTTTTCCTCGATCGGCGGATTTCAGTTTGTAGGTCGTGCCGGTCGCCCCCGAAATGTTCTGATCGTTTCGAAGCCATTGCGGTGTGAGTGTCGTGCCCGACATCCACACTCCGATCGTCGCCGTGAGCCAGCGACCCACCTTCGCGCGGCCCGAGATGGTGGGTGTTGCGGTGGGTGAAATCGCTTCCCCGAGCACCGTGATTTGGTAGTCGCCGATGCTCCCGTAATCGGAGTAGCCCGTCGCGGTGCCCGGCCCAAATCCTGCACCATCGATTGCCGCGTAATACGTTTCCCCGGGGGTAACGGTGACCACGGCGGACGCATCAAGCCCATCCGCCAGAATCGCCGACTCGGCAGAAAAGTTTGGGTTTGCCGTGGCGATGGTGTTGCCGAGTGAATCCGTTACGACGAGACTGACGTCCACATTGGGGCTGCGCGACGGTAATGCCACCGACACCGTTACGGTGTTTGTCAACGGGACAAAACTGAATGAATCAACGTCTGTTGGAGTGGTGATCACCCCTGTCGCTGCGACGTCTAGCGCCAGGGGTGTCGCGGCGTTCGACGCGTTGCCGTGATCATCCGCGAGCAGGCTCACGCCGAAAGTTTGCATTACCGCGAGGTCGTCCTCTTGGTTGTTGGCCGTCGTGTACGTTCCATCGGACCATTGCACCAGCGGTCGGGAATACCCCGCACCCATAATCGGCGCCCACCCGTCGCGTCCCATGTAATAGTCTTCGACACCTTCACCCGATAAATTATCGCCACCATCATGTGACAGCCCGAGTGTGTGTCCCACCTCGTGGCTCACAATGTCAGAGAGCGTCTTTCCGGTCATCCCCGACTGGCTGAACGCAAACGCGGTGGAATAGTCCCTGTGCGAACTCCAATCTGGACCCGATCCCAAATCCAGCCCCGGGTAATGGTTGAAAACCCCGACAAAGGCAACACCGCCGCATTCGCACCACTGCGCAACCTTGTTTGAACTGTTAGAAACCACGACGCGAACCCCGAACTGCGTGTCGCTGACATTCGTCCGATCGAGTGCGGATTCACTCGGTGTTTGTGTGGTCACGTTGACGTCAAACATCGCGAAATCCTCAGCAACAGAAGACCACATATCGACAATTCGTTGGCGTTCGAGGGTTGAGTAGTTGTTACTCTTCCCTTGGATGTTGTAGCCAGGTATCTTGCGGCTGGCGCCCGAGCTACCGAAATAATCATTGTCGTCCCAGGCTGTGCCCGTCACATCGTGGCCATTCACGTCGAGATAAATTGTTCGGAGCGAACCGGGCCGACTGTTTAACGAGAGCGCATTGGCTAAAGAGATACCCGTGTGAACCGGGACGGCGCGCTCGGTGGCTGCAGATAATTCGGCCTCCGATAGCCGAGGTTCGATGACGAAGGCCCGTCCGGATTTGCCAACCTTGACAGTTTCGTCCGCGAGCGCCGACGCCCACGCCTTCCTCGAGATGCCCGTCGCCGGGTCCCAGCCGGCTCGCGCCAAGCCTGATCGCTCGGCGACATAGTCGCCCAGTGACTTCATCGCGACCTCGGCGGAAACGGACGTGGGGCTGATCGATACCCCGAGCGTGAGAGCAAAACCAATCACCATGGTGATGACGCGATACCTAGTGCCCACTCGCCGCTCCCTCTGCTTTGTATATCGTAAACCGCAGGACCGTAATCGCAACAGCCCTCGAGCCGACCACCCTCGAACGACACCTGATACGAACCCGTGATGATGATGTCGTCGCGCTCGTCGAGCGCAAAAATGCGAGTGTCGGTCATGCTCGTTCTTCGGCGATGGAGTTCCCACCGTCGACAACCAGCACGTGTCCCGTGACGTACGCCGCTTCGGTGCTCGCGAGGAACGCGACGCACGCGGCAACTTCCTCGGGGTTCGCCGAGCGCCCGGCGGGAACCGTGTGTCCCTGGCGCGCTTCGTGAGGGGTCTGCGACCCGGTCGCGATCCACCCCGGCGCAACGGTGTTCGCGGTTATTCCCACTGCCGCCTCGTCGATAGCGAGCGATCGCATGAGTCCGACCATTCCCGCCTTGCTCGCTGCATACGACGCATCGTTCGCCATCGCCATCACTGGCCCGGTCACCGATGCGACCGAGATGATTCGCCCGTGTCCGCTCGCGCGGAGGGCGGGGAGTGCGGCTTTGCTCACCAAAAACGCGGTCGTCAGATTGCGGGTGAGTGACGCATCCCACTCTGCACGAGTCATGTCAGCGACAGAACCCGTCTCTCCGGTGGACTCCATCGGCTTCGCAACACTCGTCATTCCAGCGTTATTCACCACAATGTCGATTCGTCCGGCCGACTCAACGACCCGCTTGATGAGTCCGTCGACCTCGGCATCGACGGTGAGGTCGGCCACAGCCGCGTGGGCGTCAATTCCGGCGGCGCACAATTCGCTCGCGCGTTCGTGAACACGGTCGCTTGCCCCCGTGAGGAAGACGGTCGCGCCCATTCGCCCGAGAAAACGTGCGGTGGCAAAACCGATTCCGCTGTCAGAGCCCGCTCCCGTGATCAGCGCGACGCGTCCATCCAGTCGAAAAGGGAAATCGTTGCTCATGACTTCACCGTAACGGTGTTGGGCCTATTTGCGGTTGTGGTCACTGTCCGAGACAAACGCACTGATCAAGAGCGTGGCTCGATGCAATCGTGCGACCAATTCACTCTGGCGAATGCCGAGGTCTTGTGAGACGTCAGACATCGTGCGCTTGTCAATCAAAAGCCCGCTCGCAACCGCCTGAAGTGCCTCAGGGAGCTGCTCAACAGCCGTAGCGATTTGTTCCGCGGGCACGGACGACAGATCCGGTTGGTCGCCCTCGAACGAGACGTCGAGATCAAAATCATGTGCCATGTCGAACCCCCTGGTTCAAAGTTAGTGCAGCGACTTCCCTCGGGTACTGCGCCCGTGGTTTGTGGAAACGGATTATTCGACGAACGAGATGGCCTGCATCGGGCAGATTTCGATGGCGAGTTGGATGTTTTCGCGCTCGCTGTCGTCGGCCGTCGACTGGTACTCGAGTTTGTCGTCATCGTTCAGCCGGAAAACGGTGGGTGCATCGAACACACACTGACCGTAGTGCTGGCACTTGTCCATATCGACGTGAATCTTGAGTGTCATGATTTCTCCTCGTTGAGTGGTGGGTAAAGAATTGGGGGTACACAAAATATTCATTCGCATACTAACGATTTATCGCTATATTTGCACTACATCTACACGGTTGATTTCGCGAAAGGTTCGACATGTCGATTTCTCACCGCCCACGCATCGCCATTCTGGGACGATTCGCCGCGCACACGTCGGCCACGCGATACGCCGCGGTGATCACCGCGCGACGGCTTGCTGAACTCGTGTGGGCCGCCGGAGGTGAGCCCATCACCATGCTGCCGGTCGCAGATTCAGATTGGGCAGAGCGCCTGCGGGGCATCGACGGCGTGCTCATGCCGGGCGGCGCGGACATTAGCCCGGCGACGTACGGTCAGTCCATCACCTCGGAACACGTTGTCGATATCGACGACCTCGCTGACGAGGCGGACATCTCGCTCGTCAGATTCGCGCTCGCCTCAGAACTCCCCTTTTTTGCAATCTGCCGAGGTCTTCAAATCACCAACGTCGCGTTGGGTGGCACGCTCGTGCAGCACATGGATTCACCGCACCAACACCACGTCGCTGACGTCACGTTTGATTCGCACGTCGACGAACTCGGCCTCTCGAACGCCACCGTCGAGGCGTCGTGCTACCACCACCAGATGATTGACGAGGTCGCCCCGGGCATCGAGGTCATCGCGCGCTCGGCGGAAGGTCACGTCGAGGCGGCAAAGATTCCCGCTCGAGGCTGGGCGTTCGGCGTTCAGTGGCACCCCGAGGACAACTACGACACGAATGCGCCGCAACTCGAGATGCTGCGACAATTTGTGCTCAAAGCGGCGACGCGCTAACCCCGAATCAGCCCCCGATTTTTGCGGTGATTGCGCGAAGCATGTCCGCGAGCGCCTGGCGATCGTTGTCTTTGATGTCCGAGACGACGTCGACCTCGTGGCGGTTGAACTCGGGGAACAGGGTCTCCATCAACTCGCGACCGTCGGGCAACATCGTCACGATGACCATGCGCCCATCGGTCGCGCTCCGCGACCGCTTGACGAGACCCATCTTTTCGAGAGTGGTGAGTACCCCCGTCAGAGTCGCCTTGGAAATGCTCGCCTCTTCGGCGATTTCCCGTGTCTCGGTCGGTTCCCAGATCCAGGTGACCCAGAGAACGACGAACGCGGTCCAGCTGAGTCCGGCTTCGGCGAGAACCGTTCGCTCGAAGTGATTACGCACCGCGCTCGCGGCACGGAAGAGGTTCGAGGTGACAGCCATCGCTTCGAAGTCAAGGTTCATGTGGCGCAGACGATTGGCAACGCGTGCCTCCGTTTCCGCGAGAGTACAGCTGCCGGTCATTTGTGTCCTAACCATCGAGTTGTTCTATTCTTACCCACAGTTGCCGTGTCCGCCTCGTTTGTGCTTATTATTGTTTATATTGTTCGCATCCAAACAATCTCAATGAGGAGACCCCAATGGCTACGCAATCGCTCTCGGATCTTGACGTCTTCGACAAAGGCGCCCCGTGGGAACTGTTCGCCGAGCTTCGAGCGAAAAGTCCAGTCCACTGGACGGATGAGACCGACGGTGGCAGCGGCTTCTGGTCCGTGATGAAGTACCACGACATCGTGAGCGTGCTGCGGAACCCCGACACGTTCACGAGTTCGCACTTCACCAACCTCGAGGAACTCGAGCCCGACCAGGAAGAGGCGCGTCGCTCCCTCATCGACACCGACGGCGTTCGCCATCGCGCACTGCGCCGTTTACTCCAAGGACAGTTCACCCCGCAGAACGTCGCCAAGTACGAAACGTTCCTTCGCGGGCTCACCGCGACGACGCTCGACCAGGCGTTTGCCAAAGGGGAGTTCGACTTCCTGGAGCACGTCGCGGCCGACTTCCCGATTCGCGTCCTCTCTCGACTTCTCGATGTGCCGGACAGCGACATCGACGACATCATCCGCTGGGGAAACGAGATGCTCGGAAACACCGACCCCGAATTGTCGTCGTTTCTGCTGACCGACCCGGAAAGCGAAGCGTACCGACTCGTGCCGTTCCGGTCCCCCGCAGCGCTCGAGGTTTTCGCCTATGGTGATGAACTTCGCCGTCAGCGTCTCGGCAAGGACGGAACCGACCTGGTGTCGATGATGGTGAACCAGACTCCGATGGATGGAATCGAGCTCAGCGAGCGCGACTTCCACACCAACTTCCTGTTGCTCATCGTGGCCGGTCACGAGACGACTCGCCAGACAATCGCGCACACCATGAACAACCTCATCGAGCACCCGGAAGTCATTTCGTACCTGCAGGAAAACCCGCAGGACATCGCGTGGGCGGTCGAAGAGTTCCTTCGCATGGCGAGCCCGGTGTACCACTTCCGTCGCACCGCGACGAAGGACGTCGAGTTCCGTGGGCAGAACATCACCAAGGGCGACAAGGTCGTCGTGTGGTTTGCCTCGGGTAACTACGACGAAGAAATCTTTGCGAACCCGCACACGATGAACCCCACGCGCATGCCGAACGAGCACATGTCGTTCGGTCGCGGCGGGCCTCACCTCTGCCTCGGCAACGCACTTGCGCGCATCGAACTCATCATCATGTTCGAAGATCTCATCAACCGAATCTCGAGCATGGAACGGACCGCCCCGATCGAGTACCTGCACTCCAACTTCGTTCACGGAGTCAAGGGGATGCCGGTCAAAGTCACACTGCGCTAGGCCGTTCGCCGTCAAGGGCGAAGGTCACCGCTTCCGTGCGGAACCCTCTCGTCGTTGGGTCTCTTAGACGAGTTTTGCGACGCGCGTGAGGAAGGCGTCGATGAGCGCGTAGGCGCGCTCTTCACCCGCTTTGTCTTCCGCCCAGGTCTGCGCGAGCATGATGTCGGGGTCCTGATTGTCTTTGAGGACGAGCGGTCGACCCCCCTCGTCGATCCAGGCGACGAGCGCGGCTCCGTCAAGTTCGGGGTGGAACTGCACCGCAAGCGAGTTGTTGATGACGAATGCCTGGGATGCGACGGGGTTTCGGGCGATCTCGGTGGCGCCCGGCGGCAACTCCCAGCGGTCGTAGTGGAACTGGAACCACGGTCCGTTCCCCACGAGGCTCTGGTCGTCACTCCAGATGGTCGTCCACCCGATTTCGGGATGGTTGCCCGGCGCGACTGAGCCGCCCATCGCGCGCGCCATTAGTTGGCCGCCGAAACAGATTCCCAGAACGGGTCGACCCGCGCTCACGAGTGAGCGGCAGAGGTCCAACTCGGGCGTGAGCCAGTTGCCGATACACACGTCATCCCAGGCACCCCAGGGCGCTCCAAGGAACACGACGAGGTCGAAGTCGTCGGGGTTGGGGAATGCGACCTCGACGTTGGGTTCGTGAAAGGACGATTCGGGAACGACGAGGAACTCGGTTATTTCAAAGCCGTGGTGTTCCAGTCGACGTCCAACGGGCCCGGTCGGACTCACGTGATCGTGCTGAACGATGAGCGCTTTCATTTCGGTGGACTCCTTTGTCAAAACTAGAAACGGTAGAACTATTGTCACTCAGAGTTTGGTTTCACTAGAATTCATTTGTCTCCTAACGATATCGTTGGAGTCGAAAACTTGCCACAAAGGAGTAGCAATGGTTAACGATCTTACGAAATTGCGCGACGATCTCGGTGAACGAGGAATCGATGTATTGCGCGTGATGTATTCCGACATTCTTGGAATTGCTCGGTCAAAGGACATTCTCGTCAGTCAACTGGACAAGGCGGCCCACAACGGACCCGCTTTCAGCCAAGGAGTGTGGTCCACGACGACCGGCGGAGAGTTCCACGATGCCAACGACATTGCGACCGACGGCCTGCAGGACTTTGTGACCCAAATTGTTCCCCGCACTATCTCGCCGCTCTCCTGGGAACCCGGAGTCGCATACGTCATCGGTGACGCGCTCCTTCCCGACGGCACTCCCAACATGATGTCCCCGCGATCGGTACTCGAGAAGGTCATCGACCAGTACAAGAAGCTCGGGCTCCACCCCGTTGTCGGCCCCGAACTCGAGTTTTACATCTCGACACGTGACGAGAACGGCGCGTATCACCGCTTCGTGAAAGAGACCGGCCGCGTCTACACAACCGGATCGCAGTCCGACCCCGACGGAGACTTCCTGTACCTCATGCGGATGCTTGACAACCTCAACATCGGGGCGTTCGCGGGAAACCATGAGTTCAGCCCGAGCCAGTACGAAATCAACCTGTGGCACTCAGAGGCACTCGACGCCGCCGACCGCACATTCTTCTTCAAGGCGGCGGTGAAAGACATCATCTCGCGTCGCGGCAAGCACGCCACGTTCCTCGGCAAGCCGTGGAGCGACGAGGGCGGTTCCGGATTCCACCTCCACTTCTCGGTCACAGACGCCGAGGGCATCAACCTCATGCACGACGGTAACGGGAACCTGTCCGCCAACGCCAAGTACCTGTTGGCCGGACTGACCAAAAACGCCAACGCGCTAACGGCGCTCACCAACCCGACCGTCAACTCGTTCAAGCGACTCGGTCCCGACACGCTTGCGCCCTACCGCGCAAACTGGGGATACGACAACCGCTCGTGCATGGTGCGTGTGCCACCGGAGCGCGGTCAGGGAACACGACTCGAGGTTCGCGTCGGAGACGGCGCAGCCAACCCCTACCTCGTCATCGCCGGAATCCTCGCTGCTGGTCTCGATGGAATCGTGAACAAGCTCGAGTGCCCCGACGACGCCGTGGGTATGGCCTACGACAACGAGAGCGCCCCGATTCTTCCCGAGACGTTCTCGGAAGCACTGGACGCGCTCGACGCCAACGATTCGTTTCGCGAGCAGATGTCCCCCGAACTCATCACGGTGTTCATGGTGCTCAAGCGCGACGAGGTCGCTCG
>JBIIFF010000097.1:0-3870 GCA_044237445.1 Microbacteriaceae bacterium
TTGCGTCTGGGCGGCGACGAACCGCGTTAGGTAGGCTGACAACGTCCCCTATCGCCCGAAGGAGCGCCGTGTATCGTCTCCGTCGCGTCAGTACCCGCCGCGAGTCACTATGACGGTAATCGGCGTGATCGGTGGTGGGCAACTCGCGCGAATGATGATCGGCCCCGCCATCGAACTCGGGATCGAACTTCGTGTGCTCGCGGAATCGGCGGATTCCTCGGCTCGCGATCGCGCCACCGCCATTGGTGATTTCCGTGACGTCGACACCGTTCTTCGCTTTGCCGAGGGCGTTGACGTCATCACCTTCGACCACGAACACGTGCCGGCGGCGGTGCTCGATGCGCTCGTCGACGCCGGGGCCGCGGTACGCCCCGACCCGTCGGCGCTCGCCATCGCTCAGGACAAGATCGCGATGCGACGGGTGCTCGACGAACTCGGACACCCCGTTCCTCAGTGGGGGGTTGCCGAGGATTCCCAGCAGGTGGCGGAGTTTCTCGCCGGACACGGCGGCCGGATCATCGCGAAAACACCGCGCGGCGGTTACGACGGAAAAGGCGTGGCTGTCGTCACCGACCCCGAACAGATCTCCGGGTGGTTGTCCGAGGGCCCCGTTTTGCTCGAGGAACTCGTCGATTTTTCACGAGAACTTGCGCAACTGGTCGCGCGCCGACCGGCCGGCGACACCGCGGTGTGGCCCGTCGTGGAGACGACCCAGTCCGGCGGGGTGTGCTCCGAGGTGATTCTGCCCGCCCCGACGGCGGACGACCGTGTCCTCGAGGTCGCCGCGGATATCGGCCGCCGAATTGCGAACGACCTCGGCGTCACCGGCGTTCTCGCGGTCGAGTTGTTCGAGACGACCGACGGACGGCTCCTCGTCAACGAACTCGCCATGCGTCCTCATAATTCGGGCCACGTCACCATTGAGGGCAGTGTGACCTCGCAATTCGAACAACACCTGCGGGCGGTGGCGGACTTTCCCCTCGGGTCGACGGAATCTCGGCACCCGTGGGCGGTCATGATCAACGTCTTCGGCGCGATGAGCATCGACCGCTACGCACGTGTCGGCGAGTTTGCGGATGTGAAATTACACAACTACGGAAAGAGCGCCCGAGCAGGGCGAAAGGTCGGTCACGTCACGGCGACAGGAAACGACGCAGCGGACACCGCTTATCGGGCGCGCGCCGTGGCGGAAATCTTTCGCACCGACATTTAGCATGGTGACGTGAGTATGCACCGTGTCGCCATCGTCATGGGATCCGACTCGGACTGGCCGACGATGACGGCGGCCAAAGAAACGCTGGACGCGTTCGGGGTGTCCGTGGACGTTCAGATTCTCAGCGCGCACCGAACACCCGACGCGATGATGGAGTGGGGGAAAACCGCCCGTGCCAACGGAATCGCGGTCATCATCGCCGGAGCGGGCGGCGCAGCGCACCTTCCCGGCATGCTCGCATCGGTATCGAGTCTTCCAGTCATCGGAGTTCCCGTCGCACTGTCCCAACTAGACGGGCTCGATTCGTTGCTGTCGATTGTGCAAATGCCCGCCGGGATTCCGGTCGCCACCGTCGCCATCGGAAACTCCGCGAACGCCGCCCTCCTTGCGATTCGCATGCTTGCGATTGAGGACACGGCACTGGCGGCGCAACTGGACGATCACGCCGCTGCGCTCGCCGAAACGGTCGCCACCAAAAACGCCGCACTCAAAGATTCGCTGTCGTGAGCCTCACCTCCCCGATTCGCAACCCCGACATGCGTGATCCCGCGGTGATGTCGCGACGCGCGTGGTGGTTAATCCTGCTGTCGATTTTCATGCCGGGCTCGGCTCAACTCATCGCCGGTAACCGGCGTTTGGGGCGTGTCCTTTTCGGGATATGGCTGCTGTTGCTGGCGGTGGGTGTCGGGACGTTCGTCGCGTACTTCATCGCGGGCGGTGCGACCCTGAGTTTCTGGGTGTCCTTCTGGGGGTTGCTCGGCGTGCAAGCGCTGCTCGTGGTCTTCGCGATTCTCTCGTTTGTCGCAGCGGTCGACACTTTTCGGTTGGTCCGCTTTGTCCACATTCCCGGTCGGACGCGCGTCTGGGTTGCGTTACTGACCGTCGTCGCCATGCTGGTTCCGGCCGGTGCGGCGGCCTACGGATCCTTTCTCGCGGGTGTCACCCGAGCGACCATCGGCGGGATTTTCGCCGAGAAGCCGCCGGTGGAACCGATCGACGGCAAGTACACGTTCATGCTGTTGGGAGGCGACGCGGGAGAGGGTCGAATCGGACTTCGCCCCGACTCGACGAGCCTCATCACCGTGGACGCCACAACCGGACAACTTGCCGTCGTTGGAATACCGCGCAACCTGTACAACGCCCCATTCGTCGACGGTTCGCCGATGCTCACCGCATGGCCCGACGGTTTCAATTGCGGGGACGAGTGCCTGTTTTCCTACATTTATGACTTCGCGGAGAAACACGCCGAGTTGTACCCGAACGCGTTGGCGGCTAACTCAACAGCGGGTATCGAAGCAACGCGCGATTCGGTCGAGGCGATCACGGGCCTCACCGTTCAGTTTTACGTGCTCATCGACATGAGCGGTTTCCGACGGCTGATCGACGCTCTGGGCGGAGTGGACGTCCTCATCGAAGAGGAAGTTCACGTCTGTGTGGTCGGAGAGCCGGTGACCTACACCTTCTACCCCGGCGAGACCCACCTCTCGGGCAAGAGAGCGTTGATGTACGCGCGCACGCGATGCGACTCGGATGACTTCGGCCGCATGGCCCGTCAGCGTCAGATTCAGGAGGCAATCCTGCGCCAGGTGACCGCGTCAACGGTGCTGTCCAAGTTCAACGAACTGGCGTCCGCCGGGAAGCTACTCGTCGTCACCGACATGCCCCAATCGATGGTCGGTGTGATGGTTGATTTGGGCACGAAAGCCCGGAAGTTGCCGATGCGCCGCGCAGAACTGGTACCGCCGGAGTTCGATTATCTGTACCCGAACTTCCGCGTCGCACATGCCATCGTCCGGGAAGCAGTGTTCCCCCCGCGGGCGACGCCCTCACCGACGCCGAATCCGTAACCCGAACGTCAGACCGCGAAGTCGGTGCGGAGCGCCTCGTCGAGTGCCTCGCGCCACTGGCGCATCGCAGGAATTCCCGCGGCACGGGCAGCCTCGTCACCGAGCACCGAATAGGACGGCCGAGGGGCGGGTCGAACGAAGGCGGCGGCTACCGTTTTCTCGACGAGCGAGACATCCGCGCCCGCTTCGTCATAGACCGCCTGCGCGAGATCCCACCAGGTGCAGGAACCCGCGTTGGTGGCGTGATAAATGCCGGGTGCCGCAGTCAGTACGTGGCGAATCCGTTCCGCCACGTCCACGGCCCAGGTTGGTTGACCCACCTGGTCCATGACCACCGAGACCCGGTCTCCTGCGCGCGCCTTCGCCAGCATCGTCGCGACGAAGTTCGGTCCCGCGGCCCCGTACAGCCATGCGGTTCGAACAATTCTCGTGCCGGTGGGGTGAGCCTCCACAACCGCCTGTTCGCCCGCGAGCTTGGTTCGGCCGTAAGCCGAAATCGGACCCGTTGGCGCGTTCTCGGCGTAGGGCTGAGTCGCACGACCATCGAAAACGTAATCGGTGGACAGGTGAATCAAGTCCACTGACGCGGCGGCGCACTCCCTCGCAATGTTCTCCGCGCCGCGCGCATTCACGGCGAACGCATCGTTCTCGTGTGATTCGGCGTTGTCAACCGCGGTGTAGGCGGCCGCATTGATGACCGCTCGTCGGCCTCGCACAGCGTCGGTCACGGCGCTTCGGTCGGTGATGTCGAGTTGATCTCGCGACGCGAGTTCGACCTCGTCCCCGAAAACTTTCCCCAGCGCATGGGCG
>JBIIFF010000098.1:0-3841 GCA_044237445.1 Microbacteriaceae bacterium
GGCGTAGTCGACAACGCGCGACGCCATCGCCGTCTCGGCTAGCTTGCCCCACGAGCGCGGGTCGTAGACCTTCTTGTTCCCCATTTCGCCGTCGACCTTGAGCACGCCGGCGTAGTTCGTGAACATGGTGTCGGCGACAGACCGCGTGAATGCGTACTGGGTGTCGGTGTCCAGGTTCATCTTGACTACACCGTTTCGGACCGCTTCGAAAATCTCGTCCTCGGTCGAACCCGATCCGCCGTGGAACACGAGATCGAGCGGCTTGGCGTCGGTCCCGTACTTTTTCGCTAGACCGTCTTGGATGTCGGCCAAAATCTCTGGGCGCAGTTTGACGTTTCCCGGCTTGTACACACCGTGCACGTTTCCGAAGGTGAGCGCGGCCATGTATCGGCCGTTTTCGCCGAACCCCAGGGCCTCGACCATTGCGATGGCGTCATCAAGCGTCGTATACAGGTTGTCGTTGATGTCGTGGCTCACACCGTCTTCTTCGCCGCCGACGACGCCAATTTCCACCTCGAGGATGGCGTTGATGTTCTTGGTCTTGGCCAACATTTCGCGCGCAATGGAGAGGTTCTCGGCCATTGGAACAGCCGAACCGTCCCACATGTGCGACTGAAAAATCGGTTCGCGTCCCGCCGCCACTTCCGCTTCGCTCGCCTCGATGAGCGGATACACGAAACCATCCAGTGCGTCCTTGGGGCAGTGGTCGGTGTGAAGAGCGACGGTGATCGGATACGACTTCGCGACCTCGTGAACGAATCGCGCCATCGCGAGGGCTCCGGTTGCCCGTCCCTTGACCGTGTGTCCGGCAAAAAAGTCCGCGCCACCCGTCGTGACCTGAAGGATTCCGTCCGAACCAGCTTCGGTGAGTCCTTGCAGCACGGCGTTGATGGTCGACGACGACGACACATTAATCGCGGGGAATGCGAAGACGTTCTTTTTCGCCGTGTCGAGCATTTCGGCGTAGCGGTCCGGTGTGGCGACGGGCATGGTTCTCCTTGGCGTGGGGCGTCAGTGCGGCTTCAGTCTAGTGTTCGGGCCCACGGGATAGGCTGGGGCACAGCCGATTCGGCACTCGTGTGACCGCGCTAACGGAAACCCAAGGGACTGAGATGACCAACCAATTCGACCATCCGGATCGCAACCTCGCACTCGAACTCGTGCGGTCCACCGAAGCGGCCGCGATTCGAGCATTGCCGTACATCGGCCGCGGTGACAAAAACGCGGCGGACGGCGCGGCGGTCGACGCGATGCGCACGTTCCTCGGAACGGTGAATTTTCAGGGGACCATCGTGATTGGCGAGGGCGAAAAGGACAACGCCCCGATGTTGTTCAACGGGGAAGTTGTGGGTAACGGATCCGGCCCCGAGTGCGACATCGCGGTCGACCCCATCGACGGAACGAGCCTCACGGCCGCGGGTCGGGGGCACGCGATTTCGATGTTGGCGGTGTCCGATCGCGGGACGATGCTCGACGCGTCGAGCGTGTACTACATGGAAAAACTCGTCGCGAACGCGGATGCGCACGGCGTTCTGGACTTGTCGCAATCGTTGACCGACAACATCCGAGCTCTGGCGAAGGCGAAGAACAAGAAGGTGAACGATATCAAGGTCGCCATCCTGGACCGACCGCGTCACGCCGACGCCATCGAAGAGATCCGCACAGCCGGCGCCCACACACGCCTGATTCTGGACGGTGACGTTGCCGCGGGAATCAATGCCGCCCGCGAAGACAACCGAATCGACATGTGTTACGGCGTCGGCGGAAGTCCCGAAGGGGTCGCCGTCACGTGCGCCATCAAGGCTCTCGGGGGATTCATTCAGGGGCGTTTGGTCGCGGGGTCCGACGAGGAACACGCCCGTGGAGTCGCGGCGGGACTGAAGTTCGATTACGTCTATTCCGCCGACGAACTCGTGGCCAGTGACAACACGTTCTTCGTCGCGACCGGTGTGACCGACGGGGAACTCGTGCGCGGGGTTCGGCACGACGGCCGTTGGCTTCGCACCGAGAGCGTGATTTTCCGTTCGCGTTCGGGGACCGTGCGCCGGGTCAACTCGGACTATCTCGCCGAGCGCTGGCTCGCCTAGTTACCCGACGAGTTCCGACTCGACTGTCCGGTTTCGCGCGAGAATCGTGCCCGACCACACCGCGATGAGTCCGGTGGCAGCGACGGCGACCAGAGCGAGGTGCCACGAACCGGTGACGGCATGACTGAGCCCCAACAGCGGGACAGCCACCGCCGAAATCGAATAGGCGACAAACTGCGCGAACGCGCTCACCTGAAGTGACACGCCGCTCGATCGGGTCCGAAGATTGATGAGAACGAGGGCGAGCGGAAACAACAGCGGGCCGCAGCCGAGCACAACCGCCCACACATAAGGCGCGAACGTGGGAGCGAACGCGAGGCCGAGAGCACCCGCCGAGGTGAGCCCCGCGCCGAGGAACACGATCACCGAGATGTTCCGAATTCTGGAGGCGACGAAAGGGATAGAGATGGCGAGGGGCAGACCCGCGCCGGCGAAAAGCGCGAGCATGAATCCACCTTCGGCCTGATTCAATTCAGCCAATTCTTTTGCGATGTCGGGAAGCCACGCGAACATTCCGTACCCCGTGATCGAGGAGACGACGAGTGTGGCGGCGATGGCCTGCGCGGTCGGCGACCGATGGACGCGAAGGCGTTGAACAGGCACCTCGGGAATGAGTTCGGTCGTTGAGCGTCGGCCGCGGCGAATTTCGATCAGCCAGATAGCCAGACCGCCGAGGGCCAGCACAACCCAGCCACCGAGAGCGACTCGCCACGATGTCCCGAGGCTGAGAGGCACGGCGATGAGGGCTGGCACAATCGACCCAATAGCCACGAACGTCATGTACGCCGACGACATCGCGCCGATTGCGTTGGGGAAATAGTGTTTGACGACGGGCGGAAGCGACACATTCCCCATCCCACTGCCGATGAGGACCAGCGCGGACCCGGCAACGAGCGTGAACCAATCGTTGGCGGCGCCGCGCACCACGTGCCCAACCGCGATGAGCGACAGAAGTATGACGAGGTTCCATTCGAGCCCGACCGCGCGGGTGATGCGCGGTGTGATGAGCCCACCGATGACGAAGGCGATGGGCGGAAGCGAGCCGAGAATTGCCCGAGCGTCTAGCCCAAGCGCAACGTCGGTGTTGATGATGTCGTAGATCGGGCTGAGCCCGGACACCGCCGTACGCGTGTTCACGGCGACAAGAACGACGCCCACGACGGCGAGCAGTGTGTCGCGGTGGAGCCAGCTAGGTCGTGGAGTCGTCATTAGAGTCCATTGTGGACTCCGTGGGTCGAACCGCTAAATCGAGGTCGAGTTCGTTTCCGGTCGCCGATTTGAGTGCGCGCGCTTTCGCAATCTTTCCGTCGGCGAGTTCACGCGGTTTCTTGTCGAGTTTGGTGAGCGCAGGAAAAGCCGCGTCGGTGACGCCGGGGATGGCAACGGCCGCGCCAATCAGCGAGTTTTCGAAACGACTCGCGAAGGTGTTGTAGTTGTTGACCGTCGCATTGAGGCTGTTCGCGAACTTGTTGACGTCGTCGGCGGTTTTGCCGAGGGTGTCGATGAGTGCGCGCGTTTTGTTGATGACCTCGTGAATCTGGTTGGTTTGATCGTGCTGGCGCCACAGGAACGCGACCGACTTGAGTGTCGTGAACAGGCTGATGGGCGTGGCGATGGCGACGTTTCCCCGGAGCGCCGTGTCGTAAATGGACGGGTCGACCTGAAGGGCTTCGGCCAACGCGGCCTCGGTGGGCATGAACAGGATCACATAGTCCGCGCTGAGGTCGTAGCGCTGCCAGTACTTTTTGTCAGCG
>JBIIFF010000032.1:0-14257 GCA_044237445.1 Microbacteriaceae bacterium
CGCTCAATGGGAGGTGGGCATCCGGTTGAAGGGACGCGCGTCCCGGCGGGATTTGACGGCCAAGGCGCCATTCAAAATAAAAATGGACAAGTTCGTCGATGAACAGACGTTGTTCGGGCTCGAAAAATTGACCCTCAATAACATGGTCCAAGACCCCTCCCTGGTGCGGGAGACGACCGTGTACCGACTGTATCGAAACATGGGAGTACCGGCGCCGCGAACCGGATATGCGCGGTTGTATGTCACGTCGCCCGGCCAAGTGACGAATGAGTACTACGGCTTGTATCTGAATATTGAAACCCCGGACGAGGTGATGCTCGCTCGATGGTTTGGGAACAACACGGCCCACCTCTACGAATCCGCGTATGACACGGACGTCACCCCCGACTATTACCTCCAGTATTTGGACAGCATTGATGTGGGCAGCGAAGACGACGTCAGTGACCTCACCAGTTTCGTGACGATATCGGAGTTGACGGGCGGCACATGGTGGGAAGCCGTTCGGGAACGTGCGGACATGGACGAAATCCTCGCACTCATGGGCACCGACATTTTCGTGAGCAACTGGGACGGGTACACCGATTTCGTTCGGAACAACCACTATGCCCATTTTGACCTCGACGGGACACTTCGAATTATGCCCTGGGGGAACGATCAGGTCTATCCCAACGATGAGGCGTTTTACTTTGCTTTTGACGGCTCCAACCCCGACCCCCGTGGGTGGAGCAACGTCCGCAGCATCATGTATCGCCGTTGTGTGACGGTTCCGGAGTGCAACTATGAACTTATGGTGGCGATTGACACTGCGGCGGCAACGACCGAATCCGTCAAATTGGCGCGCGGTGTGTCCTCAATTGTTGCGGTGATTGATGGCTTTGTCACCGCGGATTCGCGAAAAGAAGCAACGAACCGGTATGTCGACGAGCAACAGGATTATGTTTCGCAGTATCAAAAGAGCCGAGTCGCCGAATGGTCGAGTTGGAAAACGCGGCTCACACCGGATGCTCCCGACGCGAGCGCAACGTGCACACGTCGTGCCTGCACTTTTGAAATCGTGGACGACAACTCGTCGGAGCGTTGGACAGAAACC
This sequence comes from Microbacteriaceae bacterium, assembly GCA_044237445.1. GTDB lineage: Bacteria > Actinomycetota > Actinomycetes > Actinomycetales > Microbacteriaceae > MWH-TA3. Next base: position 1,091 of record JBIIFF010000032.1, read on the forward strand.
AACGTGGTACAACAGTTTTTAGGGCGAAAATGGACAACCGTTCGAACAACGGATCTCGACTCGTTCACGATAACAACATCCGGTCAGTCGCCCATTTTCCGAGTGCGAGGGTCGAACCATTTCGGGTCGTCGCAATGGATTTCGGTCGCGAATGATTAGGCATTTTTCAACGATGCCTTGACTCATGGCCCGCCATCACCACCCGTGGATTGGTGTGCGGATCCAGATGGCGCTGATGTGTCCCAGCGGAGTATTGTGAAAGTGCCAACGATGAAAGGCGTGGAGTGTGCCCCTAACTCGCCGAATACTCGTGTGGATCGCCACGCAATGGACTCGAATCGCCGTCGTTATCCTGTTCCTCGCCATCGCGGTCGCAACGCTGGGCTCTGTTCCCCAAACTCGACTCACTCTCGAAGTAGGCACCGAGGGTGGCCTTTTTCACGCGATGGCTCAAGTTGTGGCAACCGACCTCGAGTCGCATGGTGTCACCGTCGACATCGTGCATCGTGCAGATTCGATGAACATCCCAGAGGACATTGGCAACCCAGCTTCTGGAATCGACGGAGGGTTTGTTTCGTCTGTTGTTCCGGCCAACGTTGTGGATTCCGTGCGTCAAGTTGGGTCCGTCATGTTTGCCCCCGTCTATCTCGTAACGAACGCTCGCTCGAGTGTTCAATCTGTTGCCGATATCAGCGGGCAGTCGATTGGTCTGTACCCTCGGGAAAGCGCCGCCTGGGCGGCATGTGACTTCGTTCTTCGAAGTTACGGCGTCGACGTGGACCAACAGACTGTGAGCTACGGTAACGGCATCACGATTCTGGACAGGGTAATCAGGCGAGAAACTGAGGTGGCATGTCTCATCGATGTCCCTGCTGGATCGACGGCGACCTACGCGGGAGACAGCCTCGCGCGGTTGGCGAGTCCGGAATTGCGCTTGCTTGGAATCCCCGAAGCCCGCGCCATTTCCCACAAACGTGATTTTCTCGTTCCCGTCACAATCGATTCCGGCAGTTTTGGCGTGTTTCCCGTCGTGACCCCGCTGGAGGACGTTGAAACCAACGCCGGCGTGATCACCTTTATCGGACGGGCGGACCTCGCCCCGGAAATCGTGAACATCGTGGCGCAGTCACTTCAAAAGACCTACAGCCACGGCACATCCGCCAACGGACCCGGGTCGCTGCCGTCCGTCGATCAAACGACGCTCGCGTCATTTGACGAAGCCCGAAGTGTTTATGACAACGGCCTTCCGTGGCTTTACCAAAATTTCCCATTCGGAGTCGCCGGCTTCCTCGATAAGTTTCTGTCGACCTACGGATTGTTTCTCACGACCTTGCTCGTGGTGTTGTCCATCGCGGACAACATCGGTTTCGCAAAACCGCTGCAACTCATCAAAAGATCTCAGCCCGCCCGTCTAAAACTCGTGTTGGAAAACCTGGCACTCAAGGCAGAGACCACCAAAGGTCTTTCCGTCCAGGACAAGAAACAACTTGAACGTGTGGAGGAATGGGTTCGAGACGAGAAGCCGAGCATGGCACAGATTGAGTCGCTCATTAAGCGCGTCAAAAACCCTCAGCGCAGAAACAGAAATATCTAGCGGTGCTCGAGCGTCGTGGCGTCACCTATCGTTGAGGATTGTGAGCAGACCCCGCCGACCCGTCGCCGTTGAACCGAGCACATTCGACCAACTCGAGGGGGCGATCGACCCGGCCTTGCAGTTACAACTCGCACACGACACCGCGACGACCCTCGTCGCACGAGTGCGCGATGACGGAACCGTCGAGGTCTTGCGGCGAATTCTCGACTACTCGCGTGAGAACGGCCTGGGTGAAATCGCCGAACTGTGGGCGGCGGCCCCCGCCCATTCACTTCCCGGTGCGCTGTGGCGCTTGTATGTCATTCACGCGAGCATCATCGCGGACCCCGACATCGCCGCACACGCGTATCAACGCGGTGCGGACAAGCTGAATTCCATTGATGAGGTCGTGGCGGGCGCTCGCCAACCCACCGGTCCCGACGACATTCGTGACCTGGCGGACGAGATTCTCGGTGGCGCGTTCACCGGGGATCTTGCTGATGCGCTCGATCGGGCGGCCGCGTATTGCCGCATTGAGGCCCACGGGGTGACGTCGATGATTGCCGGTACCGAGATTGGTTCCAGTGCGATGCTCGAACGTGCAGCAACGCTCGCCGATTTCGCTGCAGACTTGCAAGCGTGTGCACAGTTGTCCCGAAACAATCGGCTTTCGTGAAACGTTGATTTGTGGGTGCTCGTACACTGGAACAGTCGGGTCGTGCGGATTCCCCGGGTTCCATTAATAATGAGCCACCGCGAGTGGCAACGTGCCGAGAGGCGTAACCCACGGCCCGGCACCTTTCTAAGGTGCGGTGTGTGTTTCCACGGACACGAGCCGGAACCCTCGTCCAGATTTCGCGAGGTGGAACACAGCAAAGTCGCCGGTTCCCAGTGACGCTGCACGGCGGACCTCGTCGGTTACCGTTCCGCCTGTCTGAGTGATGATTTCGCTCACGATTTGGGGAATCACCGGTCCGTGGGAACACATCACCGCGGGGACGCCTTTGCGGAATCGAGCGGAGATGAAGTCCGCGACGCGATCGCCTTCTTTGGTCCACATGTCCTGCGAAATCTTTCCCGACTCACGGATTTCCATTCCAAGTTTGTAAGACAGCGGCGCGACGGTTTGCAGGCAACGGATGGCGGGAGACGACACAATCACGGCGGGGCCGAACGCCGCGAGCCCGCCGGCGATGTCACGGGACTGTTGCATCCCGACGGCCGCGAGCGGGCGCAGTGAGTCCTCGCCATCCCATTCATCGTGGGGAGTGGCTTTGCCGTGCCGCGCGATAATCAGCGGGAACGTGTCCATCGAACCCGATTTCCACAGAGAACGCACGTCCTCGATTAGTTCGCGGTCGTGCTCGTAGGTCAACGCGGCGATTGCCTTTTTCGCACTGAGCCACTCGAGGGCAAAGATCTCGTCGTTCGATACGAATTTGGATTTGGCTTCGGCGACCGGGTCGACCTCTGCGGCCCAGTAGTGGACAATCTTGGGTTTGCCATTGGAGGCTTGAACATAGTTGACCGAGCCGAGCGAAGGCCCCAGGTTGACCTTCAGCCCAGTCTCCTCGAAGACCTCGCGAACGGCGGTGTGCGGCAAGGTCTCACCGGGGTCAACTTTTCCCTTGGGGATGGACACGTCACGATGCTGCTTGCGGTACACCACGAGCACCTGGAGTTTGCCTCCGGCTACGCGCCAGGGAACAGCCCCGGCCGCGACGACCGTGTCGGAGTTTTTCATTTCCCTCTGCCTCGCGTGTTTCGGTTCGTGTATTCCGTCATCAGTGTTTCGTGAATATCCGAAAGTTCTCCTGCAAGCCCGTTGTGGCGTGTCCAGTCACCGGTGTTTGCTAACGACCAGGTTGACGTCGAATCACTCATGTGAAGCTCGAACAGGTGGTCGATTCGTTCAAGGTGGTCGGCCTGTTCGAGTTTGATGAGGACTTCGATTCGACGGTCGAGGTTGCGGTGCATCATGTCGCTCGATCCGATGTAGGTGAGGGATTTTCCCTCGTTGTGGAACGAATAGATCCGAGAGTGTTCGAGGTACCGCCCGAGTACACTGCGCACCTGAATGGTTTCGGATAGTCCCGGCCGGTTCGGGACGAGGGAACAGATTCCGCGCACACTGATGTCAATCGGGACTCCGGCGATACTCGCTCGGTACAGGGCATCGATGATTTTTTCGTCGACCAGGGAGTTTAGTTTGAATCGGATACCGGAGGGTTTTCCGGCTCGTGCCGCCTCGGTTTCACGAACGATGTTTTTCAGCAGTCCTTCGCGCAGATAACGCGGGGCGACGAGGAGTCGTTTGAACTTCTTTTCAATCGCATAGCCGCTCAACTCATTGAACAGGCGGGTCAGTTCAGCGCCGACCTCGATCGAATTGGTGAACAGGCCGAGGTCCTCATAAACGCGGCTTGTTTTGGGGTTGTAGTTCCCCGTGCCGATGTGCGAGTAGTAGGCGATTTCGCCACCTTCCTCCCGCCGCACCACCTGAGTCAGTTTGCAGTGTGTCTTGAGGCCGACCAGGCCATAGACAACGTGGACTCCTGCGCGCTCCAGTTGTCGCGCCCAGGTGATGTTGTTCCGTTCGTCAAATCGCGCCTTGATTTCCACGAGCGCCAGGACGGCCTTGCCTGCCTCTGCTGCGGCGATCAAGGCCCGAACAACGGGGGAATCGCCGGAGGTTCGATACAGCGTTTGTTTGATTGCGAGGACGTTTGGGTCCGTCGCCGCCTGTTCGACAAACGCCTGAACGCTGGTGGCGAACGATTCATAGGGATGGTGCACGAGCACCTCTGCGTCGCGAAGTGCTCTGAACAAATCCGCTGGCGCACCTGGTTCGGCCGGTTGAAAGGCATGAGCGGTGGTGGGGACGTGTTTGCGGTACTTGAGGTCAGCCCGCGCGATGCTGGATATCTGGAACAGCTGGTTGAGCCCGAGAATTCCGGGTAGTCGATACACCTCACCCGCGTCCATTCCTAATTCGCGAATCAGCAGATCCAACGTCACTGTGTCCATCGCTTCGCTGATTTCGAGACGAATGGGGGCCCCGAATCGGCGACGAGAAAGTTCCTTTTCGAGTGCCTTCAGCAGGTTCTCACCCTCGTCTTCATCAATTTCGAGGTCTTCGTTTCGGGTGACTCGGAAGAAATGGTGGTCCAAAATCACCATGCCGGGGAACAGCGCGCCGAGGTGATGCGCGATCACGTCTTCCAGCGGCAAGAATCGAACGGTTCCGACGTCGTCCGAGGGGATGACGAGAAAGCGCGGCAGAATCGCCGGAACTTTGACGCGGGCGAAGTTCTCGTCGCCCGACTTTGGATTTTGAACCCGCACCGCGAGGTTGAGTGACAATCCCGAAATGTAGGGGAACGGGTGCGCGGGGTCGACCGCCAACGGTGTGAGAACGGGGAAAATCTGGGACACAAACATTTCGTCGATGGTGGCGCGCTCTGACTCGGAGAGGTCGTTCATCGCGTTGATGTGAATTCCCGCCTCGGCGAGCGCGGGTCGAATCTCGTCCACCGCGACTCGGGCGTGTTCCACCTGGATGGCGTGAGCGCGTTCGTGGATGTCGGCGAGCACCTGCCCAGGGCCGCGTCCGACGTTGTTGTGGACGGCGATTCCCGTCTCGATTCGACGCTTCAGCCCCGCCACCCGCACCATGAAGAATTCGTCTAGGTTGTTCGCGAAAATCGCGAGGAAATTCACCCTTTCCAGAATCGGAATGGTGGGGTCTTTCGCCAACTCGAGCACCCGTTGGTTGAACGCCAGCCAGGACAATTCGCGGTCGAAGAATCGGTCGTCGGGAAGCGTGGCGTCGCGAACCAGTTCGTCGCTGTCCCAGTCATCTTCCAACTCGGCGTCGGTGGAACCCGATATGTCGTCCGGGTCTCTCATTCGTCTTCTCCTGATGGCGCAAATCGATATCCGACGTTGCGGACTGTCCCGATGACCGATTCGCGATCACCGAGTTTGGCGCGGAGCCGACGCACGTGCACGTCGACCGTTCGGGTCCCCCCGAAATAGTCATAACCCCACACGTCTGACAGTAATTGTTCGCGCGTGAATACGCGACCCGGATTCCCCACGAGAAACCGGAGAAGTTCGAATTCTTTGAACGTCAGATCGAGAGGGCGCCCACTCGCCGTCGCTTGATAACTGGCTTCGTCGATGGTGACTCCCGAATGGGACAGTCCGGTCGTCGCGTTGCCGCCGTGCCGAGACAACGCGACCCGGATTCGAGCATCGATTTCCGCGAGACTCGCGGTGGGGAGCAGGAAATCGGAAACGCCCCAGGAGCCGTCGAGGGCGGACAGTGATGTTTCGAGGACCACGATGAGGACGGGAAAGGGTAATTGGGCGGCGGAGAGCACCCCCGCCATGGCTTTGGCCGCCACGAGGTTGGTGACACCGTCCACCAGAACCAGGTCGACGTCACTGTTCGAGGCGAGCGACTGCGGGGCGAGGGGTGCGACGGCAAGCGAGTGGGCAAGTAGCCCGAGCACTGGAATCACCGATTCGCCCGAGTCCGAGAGAAGAAGAATCCGAGACATGGACCGTCCTTCCCGTGCGAGTACCAAGTCTAGAGGCGTTTAGCATTGGGGTATGCCCCGTCGAATCGCCTCTGCGCTTCCGTCCTGGATTGTCGCGGTCATCGGAACGCTCTATGGTGTCACTCTCGGCAGTGCGATGTGGGCCGTCGTCATTTCGGCGGCGATGGGGGCGTCCCTTCTCGTCTCGTTCGTTGTGCAATTGTCGATGCAGCGTAAAGAAGGACTCGTCAATCGACTCGCGTTCACGACCGCGGGCAGTCTCGTCATCGGAGCAGTCGGTATCGCCGTCGCGTGGGTTCAACACGGTTTAGGCTAGGAACATGTACTTCTGGTTCGAACTATTCTTCCTCGCCCTGTTGTTGCTGGCGTTCGCTGCGATCGGTTTGGTTTCGGCGGTCGTGTTGATTCGATTGTTCCGCGGTCAGCGCTAACTCGATGTCTAACCCGTTCGTCGACCAGCGTCACCTGGTGGACGGGACTGCGGCGGTTCGCGTCGCGGCAGGCGTCGTACGCGTCACCGGCCCAGACCGATACGACGTTCTCAACGCGACACTGAGCCAAGACCTTCGAGGCCTTGCGGTCGGAGACTCCCGCGACGCGCTCGAACTCGACGGGCAGGGGCGCATCCAGCACAGTGTGCACGTGCTCGAATCACCTGACGGGACCACTCTCATCGTGCCCAGCGCCTCGGGGGCAGAGTTCGCTGCCTGGCTCGACGGTCGAATCTTCATGGAAGACGTCCAAGCGGTCGACGTGTCCGCCGAGTTTTCCGTCTGGGGTGGCGCGCGCGCGTTCGGTAATCTCGCGTGGGTTGACCCGTGGCCCGCAATCACGACCGGCGGCGTGACCTACGGAGACGAGAAAATTCCGGACTGGGCCTGGGTCGAAACGCTCCTGCCGGCCGGTGCCCGACCATCCGTCGACGTCGTCGACAGCAGTCTTCTCGACCCCATTCGCGTGGTCGCCGGGCGGCCGGCGATGGCGGACGTCGACGCGCGGTCACTGCCTCACGAACTCGACTGGCTTCGAACCGCTGTTCACATCTCGAAGGGGTGTTACCCGGGTCAAGAAACGGTCGCCAAGATTCACAACGTCGGGCATCCGCCTCGGCGGCTCGTGCGGCTCCACCTCGACGGTTCGGATTCGATTTTTGTGGAGGCGGGCAGTCCCGTCTGGTGCGACGGTGAAGTCGTGGGAACGGTGACAACCGCCGGCAACCATTTCGAAGAAGGGCCGGTGGCGCTCGCGGTGATCAAACGAAACGTGGACGTCTCGGCATTGTTGACGGTCGTGCACGATGACTATCCGGTCGCGGCCACCCAACAGGTTCTCGTGCCGCCGAGTGCGGGAGCTACCGCTGCGGAGCGACTGCGTCCCAATCGACCGTAATTTCACCGAGCCGCCATTCGCGAGCGGTTCCGTGCACCGGCCACCCCTCGACCTTCATCGACCGCACGGCGGCGATCCAACGTTGGCTTGGCGAATACACCTGGAGGGGCGCTGAAACAGCCCACAACCGGTCGAGGTCTTCGAAAAAACGGTGAATCGCCTCTCCCGGCACATTGCGATGAATCAACACCTTCACGAGCCGTTCCGCGGCGATGCTCGGGGCGGTCAGTTCAGCGAGTCGGAGAGCGACGGTGAGGGACTCGGGTCCATTTTTCCCGAGCGCCACCCAGGTGGCGACTCGACCGATCTCGTCACACGTTCCATCGAGGATGATTCCGTGCGGGGAAAGTCGCGAGCGCAATCGGTCCCAGATGTCACGGACCTCACTCTCGTCGTATTGGCGGAGGACGTTGAATGCGCGAATCACATCGGCGGGTTGGTCGTGAGGTAGGGGGACCTCGAACCCGCCGCGCACGAACGAGACCCTCGAGTTCGCTCTCGGCTGAGCCGCGTCGACCCGCTCGGGGTCAATCTCGATTCCGATGACTCGAACGGACGGGATGACGCTCGACAGGCGTTCGGCGAGTTCCAAGGTGGTGTGCGGTGTGGCACCGTATCCCAGGTCGACGATGACGGGCGAGGCCATCGCTCGAAATCGGGTGTGCCGCGCAAGCCATCGATCGGCACGCCGAAGACGGTTTGTTCCCGTTGTCCCGCGAGTGATTCGACCGACTACCACCCCACCATTCTGGCTGGTTAGGCTGGACCACATGACGCACACGCTTATTCTGCTTCGCCACGGGAACTCGACCTGGAATCAGCAGAACCTGTTCACGGGTTGGGTTGACGTGCGACTCTCCGAACAGGGGGTTGCCGAGGCGACCCGCGCCGGCGAGTTGTTGGCCGAGAGCGGACTGGCCCCGGATGTGCTGTACACGAGCGTGTTGACGCGCGCGATTCAAACCGCAAACATCGCGCTCGACACAGCCAATCGTTCGTGGATTCCGGTGAAACGATCGTGGCGACTCAATGAACGCCACTATGGCGCGCTGCAGGGCAAGGACAAAGCACAAACTCTCGACGAGTTTGGCGCGGAACAGTTCCAGTTGTGGCGACGGTCGTTCGACGTTCCGCCGCCGCCCCTCGACGATGAGTCCGAGTTCTCGCAGGCTCACGACGAACGGTACGCCGGGCTCGGCGCGGATTTACCGCGCACAGAATCGCTCGCGCTCGTTATCGACCGCCTACTTCCCTACTGGGAAAGCGACATCGCCCCCGACCTTCGGGCGGGGAAAACCGTCTTGGTGACCGCCCACGGCAATTCGCTTCGCGCGCTGGTCAAGCAGTTGGACGGAATTAGTGACGAGGACATCGCTGAACTGAACATCCCGACGGGAATTCCGCTCGTGTACACCCTTGACGACGACCTCAAACCCATTGGCAAGGCCAAATACCTGGATCCCGAGGCGGCGGCGGCGGGTGCGGCCGCGGTCGCCAATCAGGGGAAAAAGTAGCGAGCTAGCCCGCCGGAGTTTCCGACGGCGTCGGAACGGGCGTCGGCTCGGGTGTGACGAGCGACGGCGAGTAGGTGGAGTACAGCGGGTTGCTCGCATCGAGGACGGGAACCGCGAGTGTTGCACCGTCCTGACCGCCGTACTGGAAGTACACGTCGAGATATTGACCGGCGCTCAGACCGAGACCGCGCACGATGATCGGGTAACCGTCGGCCAAACCGATTTTGGTGAGGCCTTCGTTCGCAATGAGGGTGACGTCGAACGCCGTCTCACCGCGGAATTCCGCGGTCACATACTGCACGTTTGTGGTCGGGTTCACGATGGTGGCAATCAAGGACGCGTCTCCGCTGGCGTCGGTGATGATGAGCACGTTGCGGAATTTGAGGTCGCCGACGACGATGTTGAGACCGTCACCCGCCGAATATTCCTTTTGGGTCGCTGTCGGTACGAGCAGACCACAACCTGCGGTTCCCGCAAGAAGAGTCGAGGCGAGGGCAACGGCGGTGAGAGCGCGAAGAGACACGTGGATTCCTTACAACGGTGAGGCGAAAAATCTGTTGTCAGTCTAGCGGAACGCATCGCGCACCTCGGGGGAAATCGTGACCGTCCCCTGTGGTAAAATCGAAGTTCTGCTAAAGGAGATTCTGTATATGGCATTCAAAGTCGGAGAAACAGTCGTTTATCCTCATCACGGCGCCGCCAAGATTATCGCAATCACGGTTCGCGACTTTCGAGGAGAAAAACAGAAGTTTCTCAAACTTCAGGTCTCGCAGAGCAACCTCGAAATCATGGTCCCCGAGAGCATGGTCGAAGACGTCGGAGTCCGCGACGTGATCGACAAGGCCGGGCTCAAGGTGGTGTTTGGTGTGCTTCGGGACCCCATCGTCGAAGAACCTGCTAACTGGTCGCGACGGTACAAGGCGAACCTCGAAAAACTTGCTTCCGGCGATGTCATCAAGGTTTCGGAGGTCGTTCGCGACCTGTGGCGCCGCGAGCAGGACCGCGGGTTGTCGGCGGGGGAAAAGCGCATGCTGGCAAAGGCCCGCCAAATTCTGATCTCGGAACTCGCGCTGGCCGAAAAGACCGACGAGGAACGTGCTTCGAACCGCCTCGACCAGGTTCTCGCCTCCTAAGTCCCCATGCCATCGGTCGGGCTCGTACTCGTCGCAGCCGGGTCGGGTGTTCGACTCGGGCGGGGCATCCCCAAAGCGTTCGTCGAAATTGACGGGGTGTCACTACTCACCCGAGCACTCGATGTCATCCGTGAACTTTCGCCGGCGGAAATTGTGATCGCGGGCCCACCCGCTCATCTCGACGTCGTTCGAGCACTGGTCGCCGACTCGGGTCTCTCGGCGCGTGTCGTCGCCGGCGGGGAAACCCGCACCGACAGCGTGCGAAACGCGGTCGCGGCGATGCCGACCGTCGACATCGTCCTCATTCACGACGTAGCGCGAGCGGCGACCCCGCTCGAGGTGTTCCAACGCGTCGTGGACGAAGTGGCCCAGACGAATGACGGTGTGATTCCCGTCTTGCCTGTTGTCGACACCATCGTCGTCGCTGACGAGGGCATCGTCACGGACAACACCGATCGTGCCCGGCTCAACCGGGTCCAAACCCCACAGGGATTTCCCGCGTCAATCTTTGCCGAGGCGATCGCCGGCGCGTCGGGGGACTTCACCGACGATGCGAGCATCTGGCGTTCGAACGGCGGTACGGTCCGCACTGTGGCCGGCGACGAGCGCGCTCACAAAATCACGATCGAAGCGGACGTCGACGCAGCATCGACAACCGCGCGAGTCGGACTCGGGACAGACACACACGCTTTCGGTGACACCGCCCCTCTGTGGCTCGGTTGTGTCGAATGGCCCGACGAGATCGGGCTCTCCGGCCATTCCGACGGCGACGCCGTCGCGCACGCCCTCTGTGACGCGCTCCTCGCGGGTGGCGGGCTCGGTGACATCGGGACTGTCTTCGGAACCGACGACCCCCGATACGCGGGGGCGCGGGGCGAAGTGTTTCTTCGCGGCGCCCTAGAGAAACTGGGCCAAGCGGGTTTCACCGCCCGGTCGGCGTCGGTCCAAATCGTCGGAAATCGCCCCAAAGTAGGACCTCGCCGACTCGAAATTGAGCGCACACTCAGCACCATCACCGGCATTCCTGTTTCGGTCAGCGCGACCACTACCGACGGGCTCGGCTTCACCGGCGAGGGCAAAGGCATCACCGCCGTCGCCATCGCTCACGTGACGACTCGATAACGCTCGGTAGCATGGGCACGTGCCCATTCGTCTTTTCGATACCGTCACGCAGTCGTTGCGTGATTTCGAACCGCGCAACCCGGGACAGGTCGGAATCTACGTGTGTGGACCGACGGTGCAATCGTCGCCGCACATCGGACACCTTCGAAGCGCACTCGTGTATGACCTGTGGCGACGGTGGTTCGCCTACCGAGGGTTCACCGTGACCCTTGTGAGAAACGTCACCGACATTGATGACAAGATCCTCGCGATCGGCGGCACCGAGGAATGGTGGTCGCTCGCGGCCAGAGTGGAACGGGAATTCGCGTCACACGCCCTCGCTCTGGGGATTCTTCCGCCGACCGTCGAGCCCCGCGCCACCGGCCACATCACCGACATGGTCTCGTTGATTGCTCGGCTGATTGACCGCGGCCACGCGTATCCGGCAGAGGACGGCACGGGCGATGTCTTTTTTTCCGTCGCGTCGTGGCCCGACTACGGTCAATTGACCCGTCAATCACCCGACGATGTTGAATCGGACGGTGCCGCGGACGAGCGCGGCAAAAAAGACTCACGGGATTTTGCGCTGTGGAAAGGCCGCAAAGCGTCCGAACCCGAAACGGCGTCCTGGGAATCCCCGTGGGGTCGCGGACGCCCCGGCTGGCACATCGAATGTTCGGCAATGGCGACGCGTTACCTCGGGACGGCGTTTGACATTCACGGGGGCGGTTTAGACCTGCGATTCCCCCATCACGAAAACGAGCTCGCGCAATCGCGAGCGGCGGGCGACGAGTTTGCGGCAACGTGGCTGCACAACGGACTGGTCACCATGAACGGCCGCAAAATGTCCAAGTCTCTCGGCAATGTCCTTCTCGCCAGCGATCTGTTGGCTCAGACAGACCCGGTGACCGCACGTTATTTGCTGCTCGCCCCGCACTATCGATCCACCATGGACATGCACGACGGTTCCGTTGCGGAAGCGGCGGCAGCGTGGGACCGTATCCGCGGTTTCGCCCACCGCACCGCTGGTCTTGTCACCGACACCGCCTCGGTGCCCGACGCGTTCGCCGCGGCAATGGATGACGACCTCGCTCTTCCCACCGCACTCGCCGTACTTCATGACACCGTTCGAGCGGGAAACACGGCGATGGACGCGGGGGATGAGTTGGCCGCGGGTGTCTGTGCACACGAGGTCGCCGCGATGCTGGCAGTTCTCGGTCTCGACAGTTCGGCGCGCTCGGAGGGTGCGACCACGGCGGCTCTCGGTGTCTTGGTTGAGCGCCTCGTTGCGGAACGCAATCGGGCACGTTCCGACCAGGACTGGGCGACGGCCGACAGAATTCGCGACGACATCGACGCCGCGGGAATCACGCTGGAAGACGGCGCCGACACAACCCGATGGAGCATCAATGGTTAAGCCAGGACGACCCGGAGCCGCAAAAGCGAAAAAGGGACCCCTCAAGGGCTCGGGCGGGAAACAGCGCCGATCGCTCGAAGGACGCGGACCCACACCCAAAGCGGAGGACCGAACCTGGCACCCCGCCGGGAAACGCAAAATCGCCCAGGAGAGACTGACCGAAGCACGGGAACGCTTCGGCAAGACGCCGTCCAAAGCGCCTCAACGAACGGTGCGGCGGGGCAAGGACAGCGACAACGAAGTCATCAACGGTCGAAATTCAGTGCTCGAAGCACTGCGCACCAACGTTCCCGCCACAACGCTGTACATCGCGTCGCGCGTCGAGTTCGACGACCGTGTGAAAGAAGCCTTGTCGCTTGCCACGAAAAAGGGGATCGCCATCCTCGAAATCATGCGCCCCGAAATGGATCGGTTGTGCGGCGAGAATTCGGTTCACCAGGGGATTGCGCTGGCGGTTCCGCCCTACGAATACAAG
>JBIIFF010000099.1:0-3812 GCA_044237445.1 Microbacteriaceae bacterium
CGATTTCGAGGTTTCCCTCTTTTGACAGCGTCGCGATGTGCAACTCCGGGTTGTGGATATCCACACCGGCCGGGGCAGTGATGTCGGCTGCGGTCGCCGCACCGGCACCCTTTTTGCGGAGGTAGGCAACGACGGGCTCGTCGTGTTCGCTCGAGACCGTGATGTTCTTGAGGTTCAGGATGATTTCCGTGACGTCCTCGTGGACGCCCGTGAGGGACGTGAACTCGTGGGCGGCACCGGTGACGCGGAAGCGCGTGACCGCGGCTCCGGGGATCGACGAGAGCAGGGTCCGACGAATCGAGTTTCCCAGGGTGTAGCCGAAGCCGGGCTCGAGCGGTCCAATGACGAACTGCGAACGCGTATCGGATTCGGTGATTTCGGTGAGCGTGGGGCGCTGTGCAATGAGCACGTGGTTTCCTTTCGGTCAGTGTCCGCTATTTGACACTTCTCTGAATGCGAATATTGAATTGTGGGGCCCGGGCGGATGGGTTGCCCCACACGCCCACGTAAACCTGCGGCGCGTTAGACGCGGCGACGCTTGGGCGGGCGGCAACCGTTGTGCGCCTGCGGCGTCACATCGGTAATCGACCCAACCTCGAGGCCGGCGGCCTGAAGCGAACGAATCGCCGTCTCGCGACCGGAACCCGGTCCCTTGACGAACACGTCAACCTTCTTCATGCCGTGCTCTTGAGCCTGACGCGCTGCCGATTCCGCCGCCAGCTGTGCGGCGAACGGGGTCGACTTGCGCGAGCCCTTGAACCCGACTCCACCCGAGGACGCCCACGAAATGACGTTGCCGGACGGGTCGGTGATGGACACGATGGTGTTGTTGAACGTCGACTTGATGTGGGCCTGGCCCACGGCGATGTTCTTCTTGTCTTTACGACGCGGCTTACGGCCTGCGGTCGCTTTCGGTGCTGCCATGATCTAGTTCCCTTTCCTGGGGCCGCGGCTAGCGGCCGGCCTTCTTCTTGCCGGCGACAGTGCGCTTCGGTCCCTTGCGGGTGCGGGCGTTGGTCTTCGTACGCTGTCCGTGAACGGGCAGACCACGACGGTGGCGGATTCCCTGGTACGAACCCAGTTCCACCTTGCGGCGAATGTCACCCTGAACCTCACGGCGCAGGTCACCTTCCACCTTGAGGTTGGCGTCGATGTAGTCACGCAGTGCGATCAGTTGATCGTCGGTGAGGTCCTTAACGCGGATGTTCTTGTCGATTTGGGTCTCCGTGAGTACCTGAACCGAGCGGGTGCGGCCAACGCCGTAGATGTAAGTAAGTGCGATTTCCACGCGCTTATCGCGGGGGATATCCACTCCAGCGAGACGTGCCATGAGGCTGCTCCTAGTGATTGAAGAGGTCTGTGCCAACATCGATCCCGAGCCTCTTACTCGGGTGGTCCCCCACGTGTGGGTTGTGATGCGGCGAAGAAATATGCAGTTGTGGTGGTGTTTCGTCTAGCCTTGGCGTTGCTTGTGACGAGGGTTTTCGCAGATCACCATGACGTTTCCGTGGCGACGAATGACTTTGCATTTGTCGCAGATTGGCTTCACGCTGGGGTTGACCTTCATTGTTCTCTCCTCGTTTGCTGGCGTCGTACCCGATTGATTCCGGGCCGTTCCTTCTGTGCGGTTACTTGTAGCGGTAAACGATGCGACCTCGTGAAAGGTCATAGGGGCTAAGTTCTACGATCACGCGGTCCTCCGGGAGGATACGAATGTAGTGCTGGCGCATCTTGCCCGAGATGTGTGCAAGGACTTTGTGTCCGTTCGCAAGTTCGACGCGGAACATTGCGTTGGGCAATGCTTCGACGACCGAGCCTTCAATCTCGATTACGCCATCTTTGTTAGCCATTTTTCCGTTCGTTAGCTGCTAGAAACCACACGTCGTGCGGTCGATGTTGCGCACCACGAGGGCGCGACACACCAATGTCCTACAATACGCCACAAATCGGGGTTCTGCAACTAGAGGACTATGCAGAAAAGCCGCGCTGGGCGAGCGCAGCGAGGATTCGTGACGTCACGACCTCGATTTCGCCGATTCCATCGACCCGCACGAGAACATCCCGGTCACCGTAGGCCTCGATGAGCGGTGCCGTTTCGCGCGAATACAACTCGAGCCTGTTCCGCGCCACGTCGTCGGTGTCGTCCGCTCGGCCCTGATCCGCCGCGCGCAGTCGAATGCGTTCGATGACGACCTCGGGGTCGGCGACGAGTTCAACAACGACATCGAGACGGTGGCCATCGGCCGCGAGCACGTCATCGAGCGTCCGGACCTGGTCAAGAGTCCGCGGGTAACCATCCAGCAAAAACCCGGGCTCGCAATCGGGATTCTTAAGGCGGTCCGCAACGAGAGCGTTCGTCAGGGTGTCCGGGACGTATTCGCCGCGGTCCATGAAGCCTTTGGCTTCGACGCCAAGTGGAGTTTCGTCGCGAACGTTGGCGCGAAAAATGTCACCGGTGGAAATGGCGGGGATACCGAAGGTCTCGGACAGGAGAACTGCTTGAGTCCCCTTGCCGGCACCCGGAGGACCGACCAGGAGCATCCGGACCATTATCCGAGCAGTCCTTCATAGTGACGCTGTTGCAACTGAGCGTCGATCTGCTTGACCGTCTCGAGTCCAACGCCGACGATGATGAGAATCGAGGTTCCACCGAACGGGAAGTTTTGGTTCGCACCGATAGTCGCCAGAGCGATGAGTGGGATGAGCGCGACAACACCGAGATAGAAAGCGCCTGGCAGAGTGATGCGCGACAAAACGTATTCCAGGTATTCGGCGGTGGGGCGGCCTGCGCGGATTCCGGGAATGAATCCGCCGTATTGCTTCATGTTGTCCGCGACCTCGACCGGGTTGAAGGTGATGGCGACGTAGAAGTAGGTGAACCCGACGATGAGCAGGAAGAACATTGCCGTGTACAGCGGCTGGTCACCGCTGGCGAGGTTTGCGCTCACCCACAGGACCCAGTCGGGAGCGACAGTTCCCGCGGCGGGCTGGTTGAACTGCGCGATGAGCGCGGGAAGGTACAAGAGCGACGAGGCGAAGATGACGGGGACGACTCCGGCCATGTTGACCTTGATCGGGATGTAGGTGCTCGTTCCGCCATAGGTGCGGGTTCCGACAACGCGCTTGGCGTACTGAACCGGGATTCGACGCTGCGACTGCTCGACGAATACGACCGCCGCCATGATGACGATTCCGATGGCGATCACGATGAAGAAGATGTTGTTGCCCTCGGTGCGCTGAATCGCCCAGAGCGAGCTGGGGAAACCGGCGGCGATGGAGGCGAAGATGAGGAGCGACATACCGTTACCGATGCCGTGCTCGGTCAACATTTCACCGAACCACATGATGAGTCCGGTTCCGGCGGTCATCGTGATGACCATCAGAAGGATGGAGTACCAGGCGTCGCTCGTGATGAGTTGGGCACACTCGGGGATGCTCGACGACGAGCCGAAAAGCTGTCCGCTGCGGGCGACCGTCACGAGGGTGGTGGACTGAAGGACGCCGAGTCCGAGAGTCATGTATCGGGTGTACTGCGTCAGTTTCGACTGCCCGGCTTGGCCTTCTTTGTGAAGCGTCTCGAAGTGCGGAATGACGACGCGCAAGAGCTGCGTGATGATCGACGCCGTGATGTACGGCATGATTCCGAGCGCGAAAATCGAGAGCTGCAGCAGAGCGCCCCCGGACAGCATGTTGACGAGTTCGTAAATGCCGTTGGTTCCCGCGCTACCCGCGAGACAGGCCTGGACGTTGGAATAATCAACGAACGGTGCCGGGATGAACGACCCGATGCGGTAGAGGACAATGATGAAAAG
>JBIIFF010000100.1:0-3763 GCA_044237445.1 Microbacteriaceae bacterium
GCCGCGATTCGCGCGGCGTCCAGATAGGTGAGGTGATCGTCGTCGATACCCATGCGCATCTTGATGGTGACGGGCACATCCCCCGCCGCCTCGACCGTCGCCTGCAGAATCTGTTCGAACAGGGTCGTCTTCCACGGCAGTGCCGCTCCCCCGCCCTTGCGCGTGACTTTCGGGACCGGACATCCGAAGTTCATGTCGATGTGGTCGGCGTGGTCTTCCTCCACCAGGATGCGAGTCGCGGCCCCGAGCGTCTTCGGGTCGACTCCGTATAACTGAATCGAGCGGGTTGTCTCGGACGGGTGGTGCTGGATGAGGCGCATCGTTGTTGGATTGCGCTCGACCAGGGCGCGAGCGGTGATCATCTCCGAAACGAACAGTCCACCACCGTACTCGCGGCACAACCGGCGAAAAGCCGTGTTGGTAATCCCCGCCATGGGGGCGAGGATGACGGGAACGTCGACGTGGATCGGACCGATGTGCACGTCAGGCGCCTAAGAGTCGCTCCGCCAAGTAGCCCTCGAGTCGGTCGAGAGACACCCGCTCTTGAGACATCGTGTCGCGTTCGCGAACCGTGACGGCTTTATCGTCGGGTGTATCGAAGTCGACAGTGATGGCGAATGGCGTGCCGATTTCGTCTTGGCGGCGATACCGACGCCCGATCGCACCGGCGTCGTCGAAATCGATGTTCCAGTACTTGCGAAGGTTTTCGGCGAGGTCGCGCGCAAGCGGCGACAGTTCCTCGTGGCGCGATAGTGGCAACACTGCCGCTTTGACGGGGGCCAGTCGGGGATCGAGGCGCAACACCGTGCGAACATCTACTCCGCCTTTCGCGTTGGGCGCTTCGTCTTCGTGATACGCATCGACGAGGAACGCCATGAGGGAACGCGTGAGCCCCGCGGCGGGTTCGATAACGTACGGTGTCCACCGCTCGTTTTTGGCCTGGTCGAAATACGACAGGTCGGTACCGGAAGCCGCTGAGTGGGTCTTCAGGTCGAAATCGGTGCGATTCGCGACACCTTCGAGCTCTCCGAACTCGCCCGACGAGAACCCAAAACGATATTCGATGTCGACCGTCCGCGTGGAATAGTGCGACAGTTTTTCGGCAGGGTGTTCAAACAACCGCAGGTTGTCGGGGTTGATTCCGAGGTCGGTGTACCAGCGGAATCGCTCGTCGATCCAGTACTGGTGCCATTCCTCGTCCGTTCCCGGCTCGACAAAAAACTCCATCTCCATCTGTTCAAACTCGCGGGTGCGGAAAATGAAGTTCCCCGGGGTGATCTCGTTGCGGAACGACTTGCCGATCTGCCCGATACCAAACGGCGGCTTCTGTCGCGATGACGACATGACGTTGTTGAAGTTCACAAAAATGCCCTGAGCCGTTTCGGGGCGCAAGTAGTGCATGCCGGCCTCGTCGTCGACCGGTCCGAGGTAGGTCTTGAGCATGCCCGAAAACGCTTTAGGTTCGGTCCACTCGCCGCGAGTTCCGCAGTGACCACAGGCAATGTCTTTCAGTCCGTTTTCAGCGGAGCGACCCTTCTTCTCTTCGAATTCCTCTTCTAGGTGGTCCGCGCGAAAACGCTTGTGACAGGACAAACACTCGACGAGCGGGTCGCTGAACACCTCGACGTGTCCCGATGCTTCCCAAACGGCACGAGGCAGGATCACCGACGAGTCAAGGCCCACGACGTCGGACCGGTTCTGGACCACCGACTTCCACCATTGGCGCTTGATGTTCTCTTTCATTTCGACACCCAAGGGGCCGTAATCCCACGCCGAACGGCTTCCGCCGTAGATTTCGCCGGCTTGGAACACGAAACCACGCCTTTTCGCGAGCGAAATGACGGAATCGATTCGGTTGTTCTGGGCCACGGGTCTCCTCTAGAAAGGCGTTTCGCCAGTTTATCGGGGCGCGGGAGTATCGACCGCACCGCCGAAGCGCCTATCGCGGCGGGCGTAGTCCTCAATCGCACGCCACAATTGTGTCCGCGAAAAGTCCGGCCACAGGGTGTCGAGGAACACCATCTCGGAATACGCGCTCTGCCACAGCAGAAAGTTCGAGGTGCGCTGTTCGCCGGAGGACCGGATGAACAGGTCGACGTCGGGCAGGGACGGCTCGTAGAGGTGTGCCTTCACCGTCTTTTCGGTGATCCGTGCGGGGTTGATGGTGCCGTTGGCAACACCGTCGGCGATGTCGCGAATCGCATCGACGAGTTCAAGTCGTCCGCCATAGTTGACGCACATCTGGAGTGTCAGGCCGGTGTTCTTCTTTGTCATCTCTTCGGCTTCGCGCAGTTCGGAAATCACACTCGCCCACAGTTTCGGTGCCCGCCCCACCCAGCGAACCCTGACTCCCCACGCGTTGAGCTGGTCGCGACGACGACGAAGTACCTCGCGATTGAACCCCATCAGAAACTTGACCTCGTCGGGACTGCGCCGCCAGTTTTCGGTCGAAAACGCATACACCGACAGGTGTTTCACGCCGATTTCGATTGCCCCGGCGACAACGTCGAGCAGAGCGGCCTCGCCCGCACGGTGACCTTCGACGCGCGGAAGCCCGCGAGCGTTCGCCCAGCGACCGTTCCCGTCCATCACGACCGCGACGTGTTCGGGGACGAGTTCCCGCGGGACCCTCGGAGGGGTCAAACCCGTGTAATCCAGTGGCAGATAATCGTTCATCAGCCCATCCGATCGATGTGACCCAGCGAGCGAATCGACCGCTCGAGGTGGAACTGTGCGTACGCCGCGACGATACCACGCGCCTCGGCTCGGGCCACTTCGGTTGTCGCGTCGGCGAACGTCCAGTTCCCGACCAGCAGAGCACCGAGTAGTTCGACGGTCTCGGGGCGCAGGTGTGGCGTTCCCGGCGGGGCGACAGCGTCCGACACGACTCCGCCCGCCGAAATCACGAACGCGGTGTGCGGTCCCTCGTCTCCCGTGACAACACAGGCGTCCAGTTCGGGGGTCCATCCGGCAAGTGCGAGTGCCCGCAGGATGTAGGAATCGAGGATGAGCGACGGGTCGTGCGCGTGCGACGCGAGCGCCTTCAATCCACCGACGAGGAGAGGAAAGTGCCCGTTCGTGTGTCCGTGATCGGTCAGTTTGTCTGCGGTTTCGACCATCGCGGACGCCGTCGTGTACATCGGATAGTCCGCCACAATTAGCCCGGTCAGCGACGTCACGGTCTCGACCTGCTGGACGGTATCGAGGTTTCGACCTTCGAAAAACTGTACGTCGGCGACCATGAACGGTTCGAGCCTGGACCCGATGCGACTGCCCGTCTTGCGCACGCCCTTTGCGACCGCTCGAATCTTGCCGCGGGATTTGCCCAACATGGTGATGATTCGGTCGGCCTCGCCCAGTTTGTGCGTGCGAAGCACAACGACTTCGTCACGATAGGTGGGCATCTGTCCATTCTCGCGCCCGCGAACGTCGTGGGCCACGCGACACGAGTGAACGGACGCTATCGGTGGAAGAACATCCGGTGGATTCGACCCCATACGATGTCTGCCACGGCGTTGGCCCACCGTGTCGAGCGTCGACTGGATAACGAGGGGGAAACGCCACGGAAGTGAGTCTGTCGGCGACCGAGAAAATCCGTATCGACGTCGCGGGACGCTAGAGCGAGCAATTCTTCAAAAATCTCGGAGTTGAAATGATCTGAGCTGCGCATTTCGGTTGTGCCATCGAACTTCGGGAAACCTAAAGCGAGCTCAACCGCATCGCCGAGCAGCGCAAAATCGCTGAAGAAGACGACTCTGTCCTC
>JBIIFF010000101.1:0-3754 GCA_044237445.1 Microbacteriaceae bacterium
CGCGACGTATTCGTAGGACAGGTAGGGCATCATCATTTTTGAGTCAATGACGTCAGAGGCTCGAGCCGACATCGACTCGGGACCAGCGTTCTCGGCTAAAACAATTAATGGCCCGCTCATGGTGCCGAATGTTCCCGCAACGACAACGCTGGCTGCCGCGGCGACACCGACGCCGCCCGCCAACGATCGGCGAACCCGCGTCGAGGTGGTCAGCCACCAATCGCGGATTGGGTTGTGCCCGGAAGTCGCTGACTTCGGCACGACTGTGGAGGAAACCTTAACCCCTGGACCCACGGGGTCGGAATTGCGGAGGCGGTCGTCGAGTGAATCGTCGGTTGGCTTGTTCATACTCTGGTTATGTCGTCTCGAAGGGAAATCTTTCACGCGGTTTCTGCGAGTGCCACGCGCAATTGGTTGCGGGCCCGATTGAGGCGGACGGAAACCGCATTCGCGGTGATGTCGAGAGCCACTGCTGTTTCTGAGACACTAAGCCCGTCGAGCGCGGTCAGTGCCAATATTTGGCGAGACGTCGCCGGAAGCCGTCCCCATGCTTCGGCGAGCGCGATGTCGGCCACGGCAATCGATTCGGCGGAGGGCGACGTGTCCGGTGCCACAATCGCGGCGAGCAAATTCTGCGCGCGCGCGTTCTTTCGTCGGTGATTCGCGACGAGGTTCGTCGCAACGCGATACAGCCAGGGCAGTTCTTCGCCAACCGTGACGACGGAGCCCCTGCGCCAGGCGATCTCGAACACCTCGGCCGACAGGTCGTCCACATCCTTGACCTCGACACGGCGATACAAGAACTTCGCGATGGGCACGCGCAAACCAGCGAAACGCTCGGTGAAATCGTCAGGGGACAACGGGGCTCCTTTGTGACCTACCTTGACTATGTCACGGCAACGCGAAATCTTTCAGAAAGTGTCAACCCTAAACAAACCTGCGCCCGGATCGATTGGCCCGGGTGCTGCTGGCCCACCCGTCCTAGACTGCTGGTGTGATCCCGCTCGAGAACATCCTCACGTTCATTGCGTTCTCGCTCGTGATTATCGCGATTCCCGGGCCGTCCGTCATGTTCGCCATTTCGCGGGCGCTCGTTCTCGGTCGCCGCGGGGCGATCCTCACCGTGGTCGGTAACGGTATCGGTGTTTTCGTTCAGGCGCTCGCCGTATCCGTCGGGCTCGGGGTGATCATCGAATCAAACGACGTGCTCCTGACGATCATCCGATTAGCGGGTGCGGCGTTCCTCATCTATCTCGGGATCACCGCGATTCGCCACCGTCGGGACGGTCTCGACCTGACATCCCCCGTTGTCGCTCCCAAAGGTTCACACATTCTTCGCGAATCGATCATTGTCGGCCTATCGAACCCGAAGACAATCGTGTTCTTCTCGGCCGCGTTCCCGCAGTTCGTCGTATCCAGCGGCACGCCAATCGTGTTTCAGATGATTCTGCTGAGCGTGATTTTCGTCTTCTTCGGGATCTCGGGCGATGCGATCTACGCTCTGTCCGCTGGAGCCGCCCGCGACTGGTTCGCGAAGTCGAAAGAGCGCGTTGTCGCAATGCGGACCATCGGCGGACTCGCCATGATCACGCTCGGAATCGTGACCGCGCTCCTTCCTGAATAGTGGACAACCCGACGATTCGCGACAATTCGAGTAAACTGAGAGCGCTGAGCAACATGTTCGGCACCCCTCATCATTCGATCACGTAAGGACATTGCTTCCATGAGTTTCTTCAACAAGCTTTCCAAGATGGTGTCGCGCGCCGACAAGAAGGCCGATCAACTGGCCGACCAGGCCCGCGACCTCGCCGCTGACGCGGCGAAGCGAGCCGGCGATTTCGCCGAGGATGCCTCGCGCGAAGTCAACAAATTCGCAGCCGACGCCAAGCGCGAAGGCGCGAAAGTTGTCAAGTCTGCAACCAAAACCGCCAAGGCCGTGAGCAAGGACGTCAAGAGCAAGGCGACTGCGGCAGCCAAGACCGCAGAGGCCCGCGCCAACAAGGCGGCCAAGACCATTGCCACCGAGGCCAAGGTTGTCGGCAAGACGGTCAAGTCGAGCGCAACAAAGGTTGCCGCTGGTGTCAAGGAAGCCCTCACCGGCGCACCGGACGCTACGTGGTCGGTCGCTCAGCTTCGTGCCGCAGCAAAGACCCGCGGTATCGCTGGTTACTCGACGATGTCCAAGCCACAGTTGCTCAAGGCGCTGAAGTAGAAATCGTTGTCACGCGAAAGCCGGCCTTCGGGTCGGCTTTCGTCATTTTGGGACGCTAATCCTCGGTGCTATCCGGATCGGGGTCATTGACCGCTGCGATGATGGCGATGAGGCTGAGTACCCACGACAGCCACAGCAAAACCAGCTTCCAGTCGCGTTTCCCCGTCATTGTGGCCTTCACCAAGCCGAAACCGGAAAACAGTGCACTAAGAAAACCGCCGTTCATCAGCAACTTTTTCATGACACTCCCTCTGCTTTCAACGATAGTCCCGTTCGCTTTTCCTGCTCGCAAGTTACTTCGTAGGATAGGGGTATGACAGGAACCGATCGCAAGCCCCGTTCGCGAGTCGTCACCGACGGAATCGAGGCGACAACATCGCGCGGCATGCTCCGTGCCGTTGGAATGGGCGACACGGATTGGGACAAGCCCCAGGTCGGAATCGCGAGTTCGTGGAACGAAATCACCCCCTGCAACCTTTCGCTCGGGCGCCTTGCCCAAGCCGCGAAGGAAGGCGTTCACGCCGGTGGCGGTTACCCGCTGCAGTTCGGCACGATTTCGGTGTCGGACGGAATCTCGATGGGTCACGAAGGCATGCACTTCTCGCTCGTCTCGCGCGAAGTAATCGCCGATTCGGTCGAAACCGTTGTGCAAGCCGAGCGACTCGACGGAACGGTTCTCCTGGCAGGGTGTGACAAGTCGATTCCCGGCATGTTGATGGCGGCGGCGCGCCTTGACCTGGCGAGCGCTTTCCTTTACGCCGGATCCATCGCGCCGGGCTGGGTCAAACTGTCCGATGGGACGGAAAAAGACATCACCATCATCGACTCCTTCGAGGCCGTCGGTGCGGTGAAGGCCGGCAAGATGAGCGTCGAAGACGCGCGCCGAATCGAGTGTGCGTTTGCCCCGGGCGAGGGCGCCTGCGGCGGAATGTATACGGCGAACACGATGGCCTCGGTCGCCGAAGCCCTCGGAATGAGCCTTCCCGGATCGGCCTCACCCGCGTCTTACGACCGCCGCCGCGACAACTTCGCGCACCTCTCGGGCGAGGCCGTTGTCGGAATGCTCGATCGTGGACAGACCGCGCGGGACATTCTCACTATCAAGGCATTTGAAAACGCCATTGCCATCGCGATGGCATTGGGCGGCTCAACGAATGTTGTGCTTCACCTGCTCGCCATTGCGAACGAAGCGGAAGTTCCGCTGACGCTCGCCGACTTCAACCGAATTGGGGCAAAAGTTCCCCACCTCGGCGACCTCAAGCCCTTCGGAAAATATGTGATGAACGACGTGGACCGCCGCGGTGGCCTCCCCGTGTTGATGAAGGCTCTGGTTGACGCGGGACTCATGCACGGCGACGCACTGACGATCACCGGAAAGACGATGGCGGAAAACCTCGCCGAGATGAACCTCGACGCCGTGGACGGCGAAGTCATTCGCACCCTGGACAACCCGATTCACGCAACCGGCGGGATCACGATTTTGGACGGGACGTTCGCACCGGAGGGCGCCGTGGTGAAAACCGCGGGATTCGACGCTGCAAC
>JBIIFF010000102.1:0-3682 GCA_044237445.1 Microbacteriaceae bacterium
TCGAGGCATAGCGCCTCCTTCTTATCGGGGCTCTCTGGCGAACGTGGGGAGCGCACCACCGGCGGCCGCTGCGCGGTCCGGCCGGAATTTGGCGAGGTCGATCCCAGCAATGCCCTTGACGCGGGAAATGGAGTCTTCGATCAGCGCCGCTTCGTGGTCGACAGGACCCACCAGCGGCATTCGAACACGAGGCGACCCGATTCGGCCGAGCCCGTGCAAGATGTATTTGGTTGCGACCGTGCCCGGAACGTGGGTCATGGTCGCACGCACCAGCGGTTCGAGCAGCTTGTGCTGTTCCGTCGCGGTCTTCAGGTCGCCGCGGTTGACCGCATCAACAATGGTTCGGTACGGAGCTGCGGCGATGTTGGCGGTCACCCCGACCAGTCCGGTCCCGCCGATGGACAAGAGTGGCAGGACGTTCGCGTCGTCTCCGCAGAAATACAAGAGGTCGGTTTCGTTCATCACGCGGGACGCTTCGGCGAGGTCGCCCTTGGCGTCTTTGACCGCAAGGATGTTCGGGTGCTCGGCGGCTCGAATCAGGGTGTCGTATTTGATTTCGATCCCGGTCCGACCAGGAATGTCATAAAGCAAGACGGGCAGGTCGCTGGCGTCGGCGACGAACTGAAAGTGGGCAAGCACACCGGCTTGGGTCGGCTTGTTGTAGTACGGCGTGACGAGCATGAGTCCGTCCGCGCCGACCTTTTTCGATTCGATGGCGATGTGAATGGCGTGGGTGGTCTCGTTAGAGCTACCACCGGCGATGATGGCGGCGCGACCGCTCGAGACCGACTTTGCGACGGTGATGAGTTTCAGTTTCTCGGAGTCCGTGAGCGTCGTCGTCTCGCCCGTTGTACCCGACACCACGATTCCGTCCACGCCCGCGACGATGACCTCGTCGACCAATTTCTCGACACCGGCCCAATCGACTTCGCCGTCCGCGTGAAACGGCGTGACCAAGGCGACGATAACCTGCCCGAACGGGTTGCTGTTGTGGTCGCTCATACGCCCAAATCTACTACGGGGCGACCCGGCCGTTGGCGTTGAACGACGCCGCGGTCATCGGCATGAGGTCGACCCAGAACTGTTCCATCTTTTCCGCGACCATTTCGATCTCGCGCTGTGGGAACGACGGGAAGTGTGTGCCTTCGCGCGTCGTGCGCAGACTGAGGAAATTCATAAGCGACCGCGAGTTCATGGTGACGTACATCGACGAGTAGATCGTGACGGGAAGAACCATGCGAGCAACCTCGCGAGCGACACCCGCGTCGAGCATTCGTTGGTAGGACGCATACGCTTCGGTGCACACGGCGCGAACCTCGGCATCGACGAGACTCGTCTGTTCGGGTGTTCCCGGGGTGAACTCGTAACTGCCGGTCTTTCCGACCTGAACGAGGTTGCGGTCGGGTCCTGGAACGTAAAAGACGGGACGCAGTTCGCGGTATCGACCGCTCTCTTCGTTGTAGGACGCGATGCGGTGACGCATGAACTCGCGGAACACGAAAATCGGTGCCTGGACATAGAACGTCAACGAATTGTGTTCGAAGGGCGAACCGTGCCGGTCACGCATGAGGTAATTGATGAGTCCCTTGTCGCGATCGGTCGCGTCCGCCGCTGCCCCCTCGAGCGATTGTTCGCCTTGAGTCGAGACGCGGGCCGCGAACAACACGTCGCTGTCGCTCGCGGACGATCGAACGAGCTGGACGGTCACGTCACTGCGGAATTCGACCTCGCTCATGCCGACAGCCTACCGATTGGTTGTTCGCTCACGCCGAGCCCACGCGCCGGGCGCCGAGAGCAACAGTGCGACATCGGTCGACAGGTTGCCCGATTCGATGTCCGCAAGGCTCGTGTTTTCGAGGACCGTTCGAAGCGCAACGCGCGTCGCAATCCAGACGTCGCGCAGGTGAAGCGCGGCGCCGGCGTACTCGGTTTCCTCGGGGCGCTCCCCCCGCACTTCGGCGAGGGGTCCCTCGAGAGCGCGCATCACGTCGGCGACACTGATGTCGGCCGAGGGGCGGGCGAGCCGAAAACCGCCGTCCCGTCCGCGCATGCTGGCGAGGATTCCGGCGGTCCGCAGCGTCGTTAACACGCCAACGAGGAACTTGGTCGGGATGTTGTGGGTTTCGGCGATGGCATCGCCCTTGAGCATCGCCCGCGGGCTCTCGCGCTGTGCCGCGGCCAATTCGAGCAGTGCGCGCATCGCGTAATCAACCCGAGCAGAAATGTACATGTTCCCATTCTGCCCGACTGATCCCCTTTTCCCCTATTTCCGCAGACAATGCGCACAATGAGCCCCACGGCCCAGCCTCGGAGTGTTACGTAACAAAGACGCGCGCAATTCGCCACAACCCCGCCGCGCGCATACCGTGGAGGAATGGAGTACGGAATCATCGCGGGACTGATCGGCGTCTCGACGCTGCTCGGTCTCATCTGGAAGAGCCGCCAGGGACGCGTTGTTGCCCAGAGCGGATCGACCATCTCGCTCGACTACCGCGAGGCGGGAAAGACCACCATCATCCAGTTCACGACCGAGATGTGTTCCCCCTGCGCACAACTGAAACCGCGGCTCCAACAGATTGCGAACTTCCGGTCCGACGTCGCCTATCGCGACCTCGACGCCGTGGAACACCTCGAGCTGGCCAGTCGCTTGTCGATCCGGTCAACACCGACCACACTGATCGTGAGCCCCGACGGCGAGATTCGCGCCCGCATCAACGGCGTCGCCACCGCCGACGTGTTCATCAACGCCATCGATGGCACCATTCCCGCCCGACCCTTCACCACAACCGAGGAGACCGTCATATGAGTTCACCCACCGGAATCGACCCGCGCGGACCGCGGTTCGGAGCGACCATCACCGCGATCGCACTGCTTGTCACCGTGTTCCTGTCCGTCCCGCTCGTCGGCACCCCCATCAACACCGACGCACCTGGCTACCTTCTGCTCGTGATCCTGTCGGGAATCTTCCTGTGGGGAGCCGTCGGCGGAATCCAACAGCACCCCTACGCACTCTTCTTCGCCAAGTTCATCCGCCCCCGCCTGTCGCCGCCCGCGTTCGTCGAGAGCCCGGCCGGTCCGACGTTTGCACAAGCCGTCGGGTTCATCGTCACCATCATCGGCGTCCTGCTGTACCTCGTCGGTTTCTCGGCGGCGGTCGTTGTTGCCGCCTCGATCGCATTCGTCGCGGCATTCCTCAACGCGGCGTTCGGGTACTGCCTCGGGTGCGAGATTTATTTGTTGTTCGCCAAGCGTGGCATCACCTTTGGGTTGGAAAAGCCGGGCACTCCCCGCACCAGCCGCCCGGGCACTGACCACAGCATCTAGACTTCCAAGCACCGAGGAGGTGCGCCATGGCTCAACGTCACGCGATTGTCGCGGGAGCGTCAGGATTTATCGGACGAGCACTCGTAGCCGAACTTGTCCAGTCCGGGTGGACCGTGACGCGACTGGTTCGCCGCGACGCAGCGGGTGCGGACGAGGTCTCGTGGGACCCACAGTCCGGGACTCTCGATGCGGCCGCGCTGTCCGGTGCGGACGCGGTGATCAATTTGTCCGGGGCGAGCATCTCGCGCATTCCGTGGACACGGTCCGTCCGCAGATCCATCGTGTTGTCACGGCACGAAGCGACCACAACCCTCGTCACCGCGATCAACGCCGCCAAGGTCACCCCGCGCGTCTTTCT
>JBIIFF010000034.1:0-13509 GCA_044237445.1 Microbacteriaceae bacterium
GGCTGCTCGGTCCGGCGTCCTACATGCTCGCCCTCACCGCCATCCAATTGAGTTCGGTTTCGCTGGTGGCCGCGGCTCGAGAATCGAGTGTCGTTCTCGTTGCACTGGGCGGAGCGATTTTCTTCGGAGAGAAACACGTCGTTCAACGAGTGATCGGCGCTGTAGTCGTGTTTACCGGTGTCGCCCTCCTTGCCGTGGGCTGACGGTTAGACTGGCGTCAACACAGGAGGACACCGTGATTTCCGAAACTATTGCCGAAGTAACCGACAAAATGTCGAAGGCCGTCGACGTCATCAAAGAAGACTTCCAGACCGTCCGCACGGGACGGGCGAATCCGGCGCTGTTTCAACGGATCATGGTCGACTACTACGGAACGCCGACCCCCCTCGCGCAACTCGCGAGTCTGCAGAACCCCGAAGCCCGCACTCTCGTCATCACTCCGTATGACAAGTCGGCGCTCAAGGAAATCGAACGGGCGATTGTGAACTTTCCCAACCTCGGAGCCACGCCGACCAACGACGGCAACCTGGTTCGAGTGACCATGCCCGAGATGACCGAGGAACGGCGCAAGGAATACGTCAAAATCGTGAAGGCCAAAGCCGAAGACGGGCGGGTGGCGGTGCGCAACATCCGGCGAAAAGGAATTTCGGACATCGAGGCGCTGAAATCCGATGTCGGTGAAGACGACGTGGCGCGCGCAGAGAAAGAAATCGAAACGCTCACCAAGTCCCACATCGATGCGATTGATGACGCGTTGAAAAAGAAGGAAGCCGAACTCCTCGAGGTCTGATGGCCGGCACCGACAAACCACCTCACGTCGCTGGAACTCCGGTGGAGACCCGCGGCGGCCGAAACGTTTTCCTGGCGGTCACCATTGGCAGTTTGCTCGGAGTTGTATTCGTATTCAGCCTCATCTTTGACAAGCAGTTTTTCATGCTGTTCCTTGGCGTTTTTATCGGCTTCGGAACCTGGGAACTCGCCACTATTTCGCGAACCGAAAAGCGCCATGTCCCCCGCATCCCGATCCTCATCGCAGCTCTCGCGATGGTTCCCGCAACGTTTTACTTCGGCGCGCTGGGCCAACTGCTCACGCTCGCGGCGGGTATCTGTTTCACCATTGTGTGGCACGCCATTCAACGCGGGCTTTCTCGCTCCACGGTGACCGACCGCGACATGATCATGTCGGCGTTCACTCTCGCGTACGTTCCTTTCCTCGCGTCCTTCACTCTTCTGTTGACGGCTCGCGACGGAGGGGAGTGGTGGACTCTCGGCACGATGATCATCATCGCGAGCGTCGACACCGGGGCGTTCGCCACCGGACTTCTCCTCGGAAAAACCCCGATGGCTCCGAAAATCAGTCCGAAAAAGACGTGGGAGGGATTTGCGGGTTCCGTTGTGTTCGCCCTCGTTGCCGGAATCATCCTCGCGAACACCATGTTGCAGATCGACTGGTGGTGGGGCGCTGTTCTCGCACTGCTGATAATCGGGACAGCCACCACGGGGGACCTGATTGAATCGCTGATCAAACGTGAACTCGGGACAAAGGACGCGTCCCAGCTTTTGCCCGGTCACGGAGGGTTCCTCGATCGACTGGATTCCGTCCTTCCCTCCATGCTTGTCGCGTCGGTTTTCGCCATATTCTTTTCCTAGGGCAGAATAGAGATGTGAGCACCTTTCCCCTCGTTACGTCCCCCGTCCGCGGCTACAACGTCGCCGCGGTCGATGAATTCATCGCTCGTGCACAAGCAGGCGACTCGTCGTTGAAAAGTTCGGACATCCGGTGGGTGTCGTTCCCCATCAACAAGGGTGGCTATTCCGTTGCCGACGTGGATGCAGCGCTCGAACGCCTGGAAGACACCGTCGCCGACCACGAACGCCGCGAACTCGTCAACACCCTGGGAGTTGACGGGGCGACCGCGGAGGCCCGCGCAACTGCTCAGGATGTGCTCAATCGAGTCGCTCGTGCGCCGCGCAAGCGTTTTCGCAGTGCGCCGCTGTTTACCTACGGCTATCACCGGGAGGACGTCGACAAATTTGCCGACGTCATCCGTGCTTTTTACAACGACGGGGGATCGCTCTCGCGCACCGATGTTCGGACCGTCTCCTTTCGTCCTCAACTCGGCGGGTACGACGAGGCTCAGGTCGATTTCGTCCTCGATGAACTCCAGCGAGTTATGCTCGCAGCCAAGTAGTGAAGCTCTCGCCGCATTCACGCGCGCGACCGGGAATCGCTGGCGCTGCGCTCGCGGGCGTTGCGGTGCTGTTGTTCGGACCGATCATCGCGCCGTTCACGACCTATGACTTCGGGTACGCACAGGGTGGAACACTCACCGCCTCCCAGGCGTTCACCAACATCGATGATGACGCTGAACGACATTCGATCACCAAAGACTCGTGGTCGATGACCTCCGGCTTTTTTGTCGCTGGTTCTCGCGACGCCAAGTCGGCGCAGGCATTCGCCCGATTAGAGGTGGAATCGCGCGGTTGGAGTGAAGAACAATTCACCTGCCTCGTGGATCTATGGAATCGCGAATCGAGATGGAATTTCCGCGCCGAGAACCCGTCGAGCGGTGCCTACGGTATTCCACAGGCGTTGCCCGGCAACAAAATGCGTTCGGCCGGAAAAGACTGGCGCGAGAACCCCCAAACACAGATTCAATGGGGATTGACCTATATTTCGGAACGCTATTCCACGCCGTGCAAGGCCTGGGGGCACAGCGAAGAGAACGGCTGGTACTGATGGGTCGGCGCAACCGCCCCAAGCGCGACGAGGTGTCATCGATTGACATCACCAGCACGTCGGGTCGTCGTCGAACCGAAATGAAACGCGGTGACGAGTGGGTGGTGCAGGACATCACACCGGCGCGGGCGATCAAGGAATACGTGTGTCCCGGTTGTGTCATTCCCATCACTGTCGGCACGCCGCACGTCGTCACCTGGCATTACGAAGGGTTGTTCGGGGAAGAAGCCGCTGTGCGGGATCGTCGACACTGGCACTCCTCGTGTTGGACAATGTCCTAATGACCGAGATTCGCAGTACCACCGAACTTCCCGCGCGCCGGCGCGACATCGAGATGACGACCGAGGACGGACTGGTTCTCGTTGGCGAGTTGTCTGTGCCCGACAACGCCGATCCTGTCGGAACGGTGCTCTTCCTCCACCCGCTCCCCACCGCCGGTGGCTACATGGACTCCCACATTCTTCGGAAAGCGGCACTTCGGCTGCCGGCGATGGCTGAGATCGCTGTGCTGCGTTTCAACTTTCGCGGTGTAACGTCGCCACGCGGAACGTCCCAGGGTGTCTTTGGCGAAGGAATCGACGAGCGATTGGATCTCGAGGCAGCCGTCAAGTTCGTTCGCACCGAGGGGTTACCCACGCCGTGGCTTGTGGGTTGGTCGTTCGGAACCGAGGTAGCTCTCAACCACAGCCACGATCTCGATGTGGCGGGCCTGATTTTGTTGTCCCCGCCTCTTCACCGCACCAGTGTCGCGACGCTCGAACGCTGGAACGACAACACAACGCCCATCGTCTCGGTGATCCCCGAATTGGACGACTACCTCAAGCCCGCTGAGGCCCGCGAGCGATTCGCCGTGATTCCGCGAGCCGACATCGTCGAGGTCGAGGACGGTCGGCACCTCTGGGTCGGAGAAAAACAAGCGTCTCGGGTGTTGTCGGAAATCGTAGAGCGGGTCAATCCGTCAGCGCTGCCGCTGCCAACAACCTGGCCCTAGCGTTCTTGTTGCGCGGGGATGATGACCTGGCGCACGATGATGAGTAACGACGCCGCCAGCGGAATCGCGACGATTGCGCCAAGGACGCCCATCAAAGCGCCGCCGGCGAGGGCAGCAATGATGACCAACACGCCTGGCACTTTCACCGCTCGGTTCATGATGTATGGGCCGATAACGTATGCCTCGATTTGAAGGTAAACGAGGTAATACACGGCGACCCAGATGGCCGTTGTCGGGTTGGTCGGGTCAACGAGGAACTGAGTCAGCACGATCAGTAGCGAGCCGGTGATGGTTCCGACGAGCGGGAGAAGCGAGAACACGAACGCGATGAGTGCGAAGAGCGCGGGGAATTCCGCACCGATGAGGGACATGGCGATGAAACTCAAGACACCGTTGGCCAACCCCTGGGTTCCTTGGCCGATGACGTATTTTCCGACTGCATCGACGACCTGATCGGCGATGTTGGTGAAGTTGTCACGAGTCGATGCGGGGACGAGGCGGAACATCACGGTTTTGATTGCGGGTAACGCGATGACCAGATAAATCGTCAGCATGAGCGTGAGAAAGGCACCGAGAATTCCGTTCGCGAATCCCGCGCCGACCGAGAGCACCCCACCGCCGATGTTCGCGAGGTTTGCCGGGTCGCTTAGGAATAGAACCACACTGTCCACCGTCTTTTGGACGTTCAAGGTTTCGATGGGAATGATGGCCTGCACCGCGCCGATCATTTCGCTCAGCGAGTTATACGATGTCAAAAAAACGAGAACCGAATCGTACAGGTTTGTCACCTGTTCGACGACGACCGGTATCAGAGCGTAGACGA
This sequence comes from Microbacteriaceae bacterium, assembly GCA_044237445.1. Taxonomy (GTDB): domain Bacteria; phylum Actinomycetota; class Actinomycetes; order Actinomycetales; family Microbacteriaceae; genus MWH-TA3. Next base: position 4,555 of record JBIIFF010000034.1, read on the forward strand.
ATCCGGCGAACATGCCCAGCACGGCCACGACGACGGTCGCAATCGCGAGGGGGCGAGGCACCTTTCGTTCGACCAGGTTCCGCACGATCGGGTCGAGCCCCAGTGCGAGAAACAGAGCGAACCCGACATACGTGATGACCGTGGCCAGGGTGGTTACGGCACTCCCGATAAGCAGCGCGGTGAGGACACCCAGTCCTCCGAGCAGCCCCAATCGGAACGCACCGTGAATCGTCATGTCTTAGGCGTTTTTGGTGCTGACTTCGGGGTCGCCAACGATTTCGCGGCGATACCAACCGCCTTGTTCAGATCGCCAATGTACGCGGCAATCGCGTCGCGCTCAGCCGCGATTTCGGCGAGGCGCGTGGCGGCATCGTCGAGCGCAACTTTTGCTTCGGTTCGCGCCGCGGCCACAATCTGGCGGGCCTTCGCAGTGGCCGCATCAATCGTGGAACGAGCGGCTTCTTTCGATTCGACAATCGCCATCTCGCGGATTTTCAACACCTCGGGCTCGAGCCGGTTGTGTTCCCGTTGGAGAGCGGTGAGGTTTTTTTGCAACTTCGTGAATTCCTCGTTGGCGGCCTTCAGGTACGCCTCGTTCTGCGCCATGATTTCGCGGTGTTCCTCGAGGAGCTTCAATTCGGCTTCGTGTCGGCGCGCGGACACTTCGGCGATGAGGTCCAGTTTTTGGCGATCCGCTTCGGCGATTAGCCGTGTGATCTCGGCGCGTGCTTCGTGCGCCTCGCGGTCCAGCACAATCCGTTGTTCGGCAATCTCGCGATCGAGCAGTGCCCTCTTCTCGGCCATCTCGCGTTGCAGGGTGGCCCGCGCAGAGGCGGCTTCGGTGGCGGCACTGCCCCGAACCCTGGTGGCCTCGCGGATCGCTTCGGTTCGCGTCGTTTCGACGTCTTTCTCGGCGATGGCGGTGATGTTTTCGGCATCAATTCGAGCAGCGCTCGTTTCATAACGCGCTTTTTCTTCCGCCGCAGCCACGAGGGCATCCGCGCGGGCCGTCGCCTCGTTGATGATTTGATCCGCTTCGATTCGGGCATCAGCGATGGTTCGCTGGGCCTCGATGTCGGCTTTGGAAATCAGGACGGTCGCTTGTTCCTCGGAAGTTCGAAGCACCATTTCGAGTTTGGTGCCAAGGCCCGAATACGTCGGGGTTTCGCCCTCGCGCAGACCTTTTTTCCCACCCAAGCGAGCGAGCTCGGTCGCGAGTTCATTTCGTTCCGTCGTCGCCGCAATAATTTCGCGTCGCAGGTTTGCGATTTCTCTGTCCACGTCCTCGCGCGAATAACCGCGCATTACAACGGGAAACCGTGCATCGATTGCCATGTGCTCTCCTCTAACTACTCCCTTAGTTTAGCCATGTGGACTGACACTGGGTAATTCGCGCGGGGCTGGGTACACAGAAGGGTCGGCTAAACTGGCGTTTTCGGCCGAAGGGAGCATCGTGCGGTTCATCGTGTCTCTCATTTTGTTCGCGGTGTCGGCGATCATGATCGGTGCGGGAATGCTCATCCACTCGGTGTTTCTCCCGCCGTCAACAATGACGCAATCGATCACCCTGTCTAACCCGGCTCCCGTTACGGTCATCGACACCACGTCCCTCAACCGAATCTCGTCGACGCAAACCATCTCGGTGCAGGGCGGTGCTTCGGGAACGGTGTATGTCGACAACCCCGACGGCGCCCCGACGGCCACGACCGAGGAGAGCGAACGAATCGTCTTGGCGTGGGGCCGCAAGACCGATGTGATGGCATTCATCGGGAACTCGTCGTACCAAGAGGTCGTTGCGCGGGGCGAGGAAGGAACACTGGTGGCAAAAAAAGTCACCGGTACCGAAGTCGCAATCCCGGACCCCGTCGGTTCCGACATGTGGTACGAGGCATACGAAGCAGAGCAGTTCCTCGCGCGCGATGTCACCACTCCCAAAGCGAACCTGATCATCATTGCGACGGACGGAGCCTTACCTGCGCCGAAGTCGCTCACCATCACCTGGAAGATGGACATCGACAACTCAGTGCCCACCAACCTGTTTTACGGGGGGCTCATTCTCGCCGTCGTTGGCGGAGTTTTCTATTACCTTGGCTGGTGGGTCGATCGTCGCAAACATCGTCACCGCCAAGGACGCATGCCGCGCAAACCGCGTCCACCGCGTTGGCGCCCCGCGCGCACGGCACTCGCTCCGCGGCGCCGCCACGGCCGACGGGCTCTTCCGTTTATCGCCGTCGGGCTCGCACTGCCGATCGTGCTGTCCGGATGTTCCGCTTTTCCGTCCCCCATCATTGAGCCGATTCCCACATCCCCCGCATCGCCTCGCAGCGTCGCGGTCACCGCGGAGCAGGTGGACCAGATCCTGACCAAACTGCGGGAGACCTTGGCAAACGCCGACGAACAACGCGCGCCCAACGTCGCGGAAACTCGACTGGAGGGAGCGGCCCTGCGGTTTCGGTTGGCGCAATACCAGGTGCAGAGCCAGGACAAGGACCTGGGAGCGACGTTTGTCATCCCCGAGGGACAGGTGCGATTGCTACTGCCACAACGAACCTCCGAGTGGCCGCGTTCGGTATTCGCGGTCATCGACGATGGAAGCGACGAAACAGCGCCTTCTGTCGCAGTGGTTTTGACACAGGCGACCGCTCGTGACAATTACAAATTGACCTACAGCGTCGCACTCGAGCCGAGCGCCGTCATCCCTTCGGTTGCCGCGGCGGATTCCGGAGCGGCGGTGATTCGAGGTGAAACGGAGTTGCTCAGTGTCACGCCGACTCAAGCGGTTGAACACTACGGAGACCTGCTCATCAACGGTGACAAGAGCCCCTATTTCACGGCGTTCGACCCCGATTCTCTGCAGGAGCAAATCGGGGCTGAAGCAAAGACGAAACGCGCCCGCGAATTGGGCAAGACGGCTCGGTTCAGTTGGGAAGACTCCATCACCGAAGACGAGCCGATCGTGTTCGCGACGGCCGATGCCGGTGGGATTGTCGCCGTCACCCTGCAGGAGTCCGAGACCGTGAAACCCACCAGCGCCGGTGCCGCCATCACCGCGACCGGGGCAGTCAAGATTCTCGCCAATGTGACCAGTTCGATGGCGGGCATCCAAGCGAACTATCAATACCAGTTGCTGTTCTACGTTCCGGCACTCGGCTCCGCGGAGAAAATCCGTCTACTCGGATACTCCTACGCGCTCACCTCCGCTCGAAAGCTCGGCCGGTAGTTCGCGCCGAAGGGGATCCAGTGGCGTACTTTGACTATGCGGCGACCACGCCGATGCCACAAGTGGTAATCGACGCATGGACGAGTGCGGTTCACCAGCGCGGAAACGCCTCGGCGACTCACCGCGACGGACAAAAGTCGCGGCTGCTCTGGGAGGAGGGTCGCGACAAGATCGCCGCCGCAATCGGAGCGCTTCCGTTCGACGTCACGTTGACCGGCAGCGGCACCGAAGCCATCAACCTCGCCATCAAGGGGCTTTTTTCGGGGCGAAACGGCAGCCCAGGCTCGCGTGTACCGGGCGCGGCGCTCGAACGTCCCAGAGTGCTGACAACCGAAGCCGAGCACCACGCAGCGCTGGACGCGGTCAATTGGCTCGCCCAAGCCGACGGTGCCATCGTCGAATTCGTTCGCGTCGATGAGAACGGAACGGTCGATCTTGATGATCTGCGAGCCAAACTTGGACCTGATGTTGCCCTGTTCACCACGCTGTGGACCAACAACGAGGTGGGCACCATCCAGCCCGTCGCGGACATCGTTGCGGCGGCGGCTGAGGCGGATGTCCCGGTTCACCTCGACGCTGTAGCAACCCTTGGTTACACGCCCATCGATTTCGCATCCAGCGGCTTGGCCGCGCTCAGCATCTCCGCCCACAAGGCCGGCGGGCCAGTCGGTGTGGGAGCGCTCGCCGTGTCACGCGCCTGGCCCATCGTCGCGCAAATTCACGGCGGATCCCAACAGCGACTGCGTAGCGGCTCGCTCGACGCTGCCGGCGTTTTTGCCGCCGGTGTCGCCGCCGAACTCGCGACCGCTGACCTTCCGACCACATCCGCTCAACTCGAGACCCTGCGCGATCGATTGGCGACCGGCATTCTGTCGACTATCCCCGGCGCTGTGCTGCGCGGCCACGCCACTCGCCGTTCACCGGGGAACGTGCACGTGACCGTGGGCGGGCTCGATTCCGTTTCGGCGTTGTTCCTGTTGGACGAGGCGGGACACGACGTGAGTGCCGGTAGCGCGTGTCAGGCTGGCGTCCAGTCGCCCTCGCATGTTCTGCGCGCGATGGGCGTCCCCGACGCCGACGGTCCGCTGCGATTCACCCTGGGGCACGACACCACGGAGGCCGAGGTGGACGAGCTTCTCCGACTGCTGCCCGGCATCGTTGCCCGCGCCACCCGCTAGCGGGACCGGGTTTGAGACCTACCAATCTAAACTGGTGACATGAAGATCTTGGCTGCAATGAGCGGGGGAGTCGACTCCGCCGTCGCCACCGCGCGTGCGGTCGAAGCGGGGCACGACGTGACCGGGGTGCACCTGGCCCTGTCTCGAATGCCGGGTTTGTTTCGCTCCGGGTCGCGCGGTTGCTGCACGGTCGAGGACTCGTTGGATGCTCGTCGCGCGGCGGGGTTGCTCGGTATCCCTTTTTACGTCTGGGACTTTTCCGAGCAGTTCACCGAGGCCGTGGTGGACGACTTCATCGCCGAATATGCCGCCGGGCGCACCCCGAACCCGTGCATGCGCTGTAACGAGCGCATCAAGTTTGCAGCTCTGCTCGACAAGGCGATCGACCTGGGGTTCGACGCGGTGGTGACGGGACACTATGCCAACGTCACGACCGCCGCGGACGGCACTCCCGAACTGCACCGCGCGAGTGCGTGGGCGAAAGACCAGTCGTACGTGTTGGGGGTTCTCACCACCGACCAGTTGCGTCACTCGATGTTTCCGCTGGGGGACACTCCGAGCAAGACCCTCGTGCGCGAAGAGGCCGAGCGCCGCGGGCTTTCGGTTGCGAACAAGCCCGACAGCCACGACATCTGTTTCATCCCTGAGGGGGACACACGCGACTGGCTCGCCGAGCGCATTCCGATGACCCCGGGCGACATTGTCGACACCGACGGGACCGTCCTCGGTCACCATGATGGTGCCCAGTCGTACACGGTCGGTCAGCGAAAAGGCCTCGGCATCGGCGTCCCGTCAGCCGACGGTCGCCCGCGATTTGTTCTCGAGGTCAAATCCGCCACGAACGAGGTTGTGGTCGGGATGAAGGAAGACCTCGATATCGCCGAGATCGCCGGCGCCCGTTTTTCCTGGGCGGGAAATGACCCGGTCACGTCGGGAATCACGCAGGACACGGCCGACGGCTTCGCCGAGTTTGCCTGCGAGGTTCAGATCCGCGCCCACGCCGATCCGGTCCCAGCCGTCGCTGTTCGACGCGGCGACGAAATCGTGGTGACCCCCGATGTTTCTTTGAACGGCGTGGCGACGGGGCAAACCGCGGTCATCTATGTCGGAACCCGCGTGCTCGGGCAGTTCACAATCGACCGAACCGTCAGCGCATCCGTCCTCGCGGGCTAGGCAGAAACGTCCCCGTCTAGCCCTTCCAGACCGTCTTGAAGTTGCAGAACTCGCGGATACCAGGAGCCGCCAGTTCGCGACCGAATCCCGAATCCTTGATTCCACCAAACGGTAGTTCCGGATACGAAATCGTCATTCCGTTGACGAAGACCGCTCCGGCATCGATGTTGTGGATGAAGTATTCCTCGTCGGATTTGTCCGTCGTCCACAGTGCTGATGAAAGACCGAACGTGGTCTGGTTGGCGATCGCGATGGCTTCTTCGCGCGAGCTCACGCGATAGACGGTCGCCACGGGCCCGAACGCCTCTTCCATCACGAGCCGCATGTCGGGCGTCAGTTGGTCAAGGACAGTGGGGGAGTAGAACCAACCGGGACCGTCGGGGGCACTGCCACCGGCGAGCACGCGTGCGCCCTTGGAGACCGCATCGTCCACGAGTTCGGCAAGCTCATCGCGCCCGCCAGCCGTCGCGAGCGGCCCGATCTGCGTGGCCTCGTCCAGTGGGTCTCCGACTACGAGGGCCGCCATCTTGTCGGCGAACATCGCGACGAATTCGTCGTAGACGTCGGTGTGCACAATGAACCGCTTGCCCGCGATACACGATTGCCCGTTGTTGCTGGTTCGAGCAGTGACGCCGACGGTGCTGGCGCGGTCGAGGTCGGCGGACGGCATGACGATAAAGGCATCCGAGCCGCCGAGTTCCATCACCGATTTCTTGATGTTCTGACCAGCCCGAGCCGCGACCGAGCGACCCGCGGGCTCCGAGCCCGTGAGGGTGACGGCTTTGATTCGACGATCATCAATCACAGCTGCGACCGCAGCCGCGCCGGTGAGGATGGTGATGAACGAGCCTTCGGGGAACCCAGCGCGCGTGAACAGCGTGTCGAGGTACATCGCGGAACGGGGGACGTTCGACGCGTGCTTCAGCACACCGGTGTTCCCGGCCATGAGCGCGGGGGCGGCAAAGCGAATGACCTGCCACAGCGGGTAGTTCCACGGCATGACCGCGAGAACCACACCGAGCGGCTGATAGTGAACGTAGGCCTGCGAGGCGCCAACCTTGCTGGGATCGTCAATGGGCTCATCGGCCAGGAAGCCCTCTGCGTTGTCGGCATAAAAACGCATGTTTTTCGCGCACTTGAGAACCTCGGCGACGGACTGGGCAATCGGCTTGCCCATTTCGATGGTCATCATTGTCGACAGTTCGTCGACCTCGGCTTCGAGAATGTCCGCGGCTTTCTTCATCCAGACACCACGTTGCGCATACGTCAAGTCGCGGATGGTCTCATGGGCCGCCTGGGCCTTCTGCAACCGGATTTCGATTTCCTCCGCCGTGTGTGCGGTAAATTCTTCGACGGTTTCCCCCGTGGTGGGGTTAACGACTGCGATAGCCATGCGATGTTCTCCTAATTGATGTTGTCGGCCGGGATAGTAAAAACTTCGGGGTGGCGCTCGAGGTGAAGTCGTGTGCGGCGAATATGTAAGGCGACGACCTGTTCTGCGAGATCCAGGTCACCGTCTCGAAGGGCAGTTACCAGCATATGGTGTTCGCTGTGAACAATTCCGAGATTTTTGGTGTCCACCAGCATCGTGTACGCCCGCCGGTAGGGCTGTGTGGTATTCCACAACCGCGTTCCCAGTTCTCCGAGCAAATAGGTGGGGACCCGTTGATACATTCCCAGATGGAATTGGCGATCGAGTTGAAGGAACTCCTCGACGTCACGGGCGTTCTCCATCCGTTGCGCCAGGTCTTCGAGCTCGAGTATGTAGTCGTGGGTGATTTCCGGGGCGTTGAAACGCAGTAGCAACGGTTCGATCCGTTCCCGCGTCTGGTAGACCTCGGAACACTCACTGGCGGTGAGGCTTGCCACCCACGCCCCCGTGTTCGCGACCAATCGAACCAACCCCTCCGACTCGAGGGTGCGAAGCGCTTCGCGCACGGGGATTCGGCTTCCGCCGTATTTTGCCGCGAGCTGGTCTTGAATGATGCGCTCGCCCGGCGTGTAGTCGCCCCGAAGGATGGCCTGCCGGAGGGCCTCGGCGATCGCGAGGCTGGTGTTTCCGTGTTTCGGGGAGCGTACTGTCACAGCGGTTTATTCTGCCGGCCGGGCGGGGTGCCACAGCATTGTCGACGCCGCTGACTCGTACGCCTTACCCGCGGGGAAACTAACGAGTTCACACTGCATCCCCCACGGCGTGAGGAAATAGACCCAGCGTTGCCCCAGGCTCGCGTTCTGGCTCGCGACGATGTCGCCAAGAATCGTCACGTTCTGAGTTCGCAGATAGGCGAGCGCTTCGTCGATGTCGTCGACATAAAAGGCGAGGTGGTGTCCGCCGATATCGGAATTCTTCGGTTGGGGTGCTTGACCGTCGGGGCTTTCCCACTGGAAAATCTCGAAATTCGGTCCGTTCTTGCAGCGGAAGAACCGCAGTTCGCGCATCACCGCACGGGGGTGAACGTTGAGCTGCTCGGCGAGCCAGTCGTCATCGCGCTCGAACGGTCCGAGGCTGTAGACCTTTTCACAGCCGATCACGTCAACAAAGAATCGTTCCGCTTCGTCAAGATCCGGAACCGTGAAGCCGATGTGTTCGGTTCCGTGAAGGCCGGGAAGTGCCACGATCGATACCCCTTCGCGCTCGGATTGGATACACATCATCCTAATACGGGGGTTTACTCGGTGCAATCTTAAGATTTAACGTGACATTGTATCCAATCGGCGATAAACTCTTCCAGACAACATCGAACGTGGTACTCCCGCGCAGAGAAAGGCACCCCGTGGCCCAGCACAATGAACTGAACCCTCTCGCCCCGTGGATTGAAGTGGTTGCGACCCAGGAAGATTGGGATAACGCCGACCCCCAGTTACTCGCCACGATGTTGGGACAGCTCCATCTCATTCGGGCGTTCGAAGAGGCGGTCCTTCAACTGGCCGGAGAGTCTCTCGTTCACGGTCCCGCCCACTCATCGGTCGGACAAGAGGGAGGCGCTGTCGGATCCATCGTGGGGCTTCGTCCCACGGATTCCGTTAACGGTTCTCACCGCGGGCATCACCAATTCCTCGCGAAGGCGATCGGGTATGTCGCCCCGGACGGGCTCGACCTCGGCAACTTGGTGAACCCAGAACTCCAGACCGTTCTTCAAAAATCACTCGCCGAAATCCTTGGGCTTGCGCAAGGGTTCTGTAAGGGCCGCGGCGGCTCGATGCACCTCCAATGGCACGAAGCAGGAGCGCTGGGAACGAACGCCATTGTCGGTGGCGGTGTTCCTCTCGCAGCGGGCAACGCGTTCGCACAAAAACGAGCGGGAACCACCGATCTCACGGTCACCTACTTCGGTGACGGAGCCGTCAACATCGGTTCGGTGCTCGAGAGCCTCAACCTGACCT
>JBIIFF010000105.1:0-3596 GCA_044237445.1 Microbacteriaceae bacterium
GACGAGCACGTCGATGTCGCCGAAATGCACATCGGACAAAAACTGGTTCACCGTTCGGTGCATCATCGGGCCGCGCCATGACACGGGGGTGTGTGGGTCAACAAACATGCCGATCGAAATCACTCCGACGTCGAACGCCCTCGGCGGCAGAATCATGTCGTCGACCTTGGTCGGTTTCTCGTCCGCGATTCCGAGCAGTCCCGGAATCGAAAACCCGTGCACATCCGCATCGAGCAGTCCCACCGCGAGCCCTCGGGCGGCGAGCGCCACGGCGAGGTTAGCCGCGACCGTCGATTTTCCGACTCCGCCCTTGCCGCTCGACACCGCGATGACACGGGTGAGGGAATTCGGACCGAAACGGTCCTCGACCGTTCGACCGCCGTGCAATCGCGCGGACAGCGCGCGCCGCGCGTCGTCACTCATGACTCCCAGGGTGACGTCAACGGCGTCAACTCCGGCCACGGATAGCGCTGCGTCACGCACCGCGGAATCGATATCCGATTTCTTCGGGCACCCCTCGATCGTCAAGAGCACCCGCACCAGAGCGGTCGATCCGTTCAGCTCGACCGCGTCGACCATACCGAGATCGGCGAGGGTTCGCCGCAGTTCTGGATCGACAACCGCGCCGACGGCCTCGCGAATGAGTTCAGGGCTTGTCATTGCGGGCCGGGCTGTTGTCGAACTCACGTTCCCAGCGTACCTTCGGGGTGAGAGAATGAAGACGTGACGACTCCCAGCCTCTTTGCTCGCCGGAAAGCACAGCCCGACATTCCGCGGGGCGATGTTCTCGTGTCCGCCGACACCTACGCCGAAGCCCAGGGCGTCGTGAACCGGCTTGCCCGCGCCGACTACGCGGTCGCTGATATTGCGATTGTCGGGCGCGACCTCGTCACGGTAGAGCGCGTGACCGGTCGTCTCACCTATGCCCGAGTGGCACTGCGCGGCGTGTTGAACGGTGCCTGGTTCGGTTTGTTTTTTAGCCTCATGCTGAGCCTGTTCAACGAATCGTCGTCGACCACACTGGTCTTACCCGCTGTCGTCGCGATCGGGGCGGGAATGGGCATGTTGATTTCCCTCGCCACCTATTCCATCCGACGTCGACGACACGATTATTCCAGCGTCCAGCAGGTGCTCGCCTCCCGATACGAGGTTCTCGTGCCCGCCGGAACGCTCGCGGCTGCCAAACAGGCCCTCGCCGAATCGCCTCTGCCGACGACTTAGGTCGACTCACCGTCAAAGGGCGTCGCGGAATTAGTCGTCTTCGGACGCACGGACGCGGGACGCATCGGCTTTGGGGTGGTCGGTGTATCCGTCAACGCCTCGCGAATGATGCGTCGTGGGTCATACTGCCTCGGGTCTAATTTCTTCAACTCGGCGATTCCGATGTCATCACCAAACTCGTCTTTGAGACGTGTTTCCGCTCCGCGAGCCATGTCTCGGAGTCGTGTAATCAGCCGTGCGAATTGAGCCGCGTAACCGGGGAGGCGATCGGGACCGACGACGAGTATGGCAATCAACCCGATGAGGAAGAGTTTCTCGATGGTGAGCCCGAACGACATATGCCCAGAATAACGCCGAAAACCCATAGAGTTTAAACACCCGAGGGAAAGGGGCCACGATGTTGGACGCAGGTCTCGTGCTCTCGTGGACCGAAAACTATGTGACCGAGCCCGCACCGATTCGCGCGGCCCGAAACGCATCGCTGGAACACGGCGTCGAACCCATCACCCCAGCGATGGGTTCGTTTCTCGCATCTCTCGTGGCTTATTCCAACGCACAATCAATCGTCGAGATCGGCACCGGTTTGGGGGTCGCCAGTCAATGGCTGCTCGCTGGCAACGCGGAATCGCATCTCACCTCGATCGAAAAAGACGTCGACCACCAACAAAGCGCCAAGGACCTGATTGCGAGCGCCGGTATTTCGAGCAACCGCATCCGCCTCATCAGTGGCGAGCCGCTCGACATCATGCCACGAATGAACGAAGCATCGTATGACCTCATCGTCGTCAACTCAACGGGTAAAGGCACCCTGGAATTGACGCGGCACGCCCTCCACCTCGCGCGTACGGGGGGAATTGTTGCGGTCACGCACGCCCTCGCTGGCGGCGGTGTCGCAGAACCAACCAAGCGGGACGCGGCGACCGTCGAATTGCGGACGGTGTTGGGCGATTACGCCGTGGACGAGAAAATTCGCGCAAGCATGGTGCCCGTTGGCGACGGCGTTTTGACCCTCGTCAAGCTCTAGACCGAGCGAACTTAGTTGGTGACTCCGTTGAGTGCCTCACGCAAGGCGACCGCTTCGTCGTCCTTCAATGAGAAGACCAGGCGTCCGCCGCCCTCGGCCGGAACTTTGACGATGATGAGATCGCGCTTTTCGCGAATCGCTTCCATCGGGCCATCCCCCGTGCGTGGTTTCATGGCGGCCATGGCGGTACTCCTTCGATAAGACGTAAGTTCCATTTTAGCCCCCAATTGAGCACCTACGTCACGGCGGCGTCCAATCGGAGTCATCGACCGCCCAAAACCATTGCACCCAGAAGTACTGGCCCACGATTCCCAACGCGAGGGTTACCGCCGTCGCCCGTCCGCTTCGCCCAACGATCCCCGCGAGGGGGAACAGGGGGGCCAGCAGGCGAATCAGGCTGGATTGAGGGAACAACACGACCACGAGATACAGCAGATACGACGCTGACCACGCGAGCGGCACCAACCCAATTCGGCGTGTGGCGGGTAGCACGGCGATCACGACGACCGTCAGTGCGATAGCGGCGATGACCCACGGCGCCGCCTCGGGGAACCACCACCTCGCGGACTCCCACCACCCCGTTCCCCACGTGTGCTGCTCGTCGCCGATGTAGGGTCGGCGCCAGGCAAGTTCGGTGTCGAGGTAAGCACTGGGACGGCCCGTCACCACCCCGGCGATGGCCGGCCACGCGACGGCAGATACACCCGCGACCGCGGTCAGCACAATCAGCGGAACCCGATCACGGCCCTTTCGCCAACCAACCAGTGTCAGCACGACGAGCGTGAGCGCCAGCGGAACACCCAGCGGCCGGGTCAACGAAGCGAGCGGGACGAACAGCGCCACCATCCACCAGCGGCGTTCGACCAACCCCACGAGGGCGCACACGAGAAACAGCATCCCGAGCGACTCGGCATAGCCAACCTGAAACACGGGGGCCACGGGGGCGAAAGCGATGACCGCGACGGCGGACAGAGCGGCCGGGTCACCGAGAAATCGACGGAACAGTCGGTCCGCAACGACAATGAAACCGGCGAAGGCGACGACCGAGATGACGACCGAGACGAGGGCGAATGGCGCCGAGGTGAACGCCATCAATCCACGGACGAGAAAAGGGTAGATCGGCATGAACGCCCACGCGTTTTCACCGACTCGCCCCTCCTCGTCGAGCGGCAGCTCGGTCGGGTAACCCGTCTCCGCGATTATTCGATACCAGTGGGAATCCCAAATCCGCGAAAAATCGAACAGATCAGGCTGTGCCGCGGTCCATGGATTTTCGGGTTGAGCATTCGCGAACCACAGCAGCGTCGCCGTCGAAACAATCCGAGAAAGCACAATGATCGCGGCCAGAGCG
>JBIIFF010000087.1:0-4490 GCA_044237445.1 Microbacteriaceae bacterium
GACTACGCCAAGCAACTCGGCTCGGCCGGTCACGCCCTCCGGTAACTGGGTCTACGACTCGGAGCGTCGACCACCGAGTGGGCGATCACTTTCGCCGCGGAGTTCTTTCGGGAGCGAGAACATCAGGTCCTCGGTCGCGGTGGTTACCGTCTCGACGTGGCTAAAGCCCGCCTGACGGATGTCGGACAACAACTCGTCGACGAGGTGTTCGGGGACACTCGCGCCGGACGAGATTCCGACGGTCTCAACGCCGTCGAACCATTCCTGTTTCACTTCGCTTGCGTAGTCGACGCGGTAGGCCGCTCGGGCACCAACTTCCAGTGCCACCTCGACGAGTCGAACCGAGTTCGACGAGTTCGACGATCCAACAATGAGCACGAGGTCACACTCGGGGGCAATTTTCTTGATCGCGACCTGGCGGTTCTGCGTCGCGTAACAGATGTCGTCGCTGGGCGGGTCTTGCAGGTGCGGGAAGCGGAGGCGAAGCCGGCGAACGGTTTCCATCGTCTCGTCCACCGACAGGGTCGTCTGCGACAGCCAAATCAATTTGTCGGTCTCGGGCACCTCGATGACGTCCGCTTCGTCCGGGTTGTTGACGAGCGTCGTCTGGTCGGGGGCGTGCCCCATCGTGCCTTCGACTTCTTCGTGCCCTTCGTGGCCGACGAGAAGAATGTGGAAGCCGGTCCGCGAAAAGCGCTCGGCTTCGCGGTGAACCTTGGTGACGAGCGGGCAGGTCGCGTCGATCGCCATGAGGTTGCGATCGAACGCGTCGCTTTTGACCTTGGGCGAAACTCCGTGAGCGCTGAACACGAGGTGGGAACCCTCCGGTACCTCGTCGACCTCGTTGACGAATACCGCGCCGCGTTCGGTCAATGCCGTCACGACCTCGACATTGTGAACGATTTCCTTGCGAACGTAAACGGGTGCGCCGAACTGGTCGAGGGCCTTCTCGACGGCGACGACGGCTCGGTCGACTCCCGCGCAATAACCGCGCGGCGCAGCCAGAAGAACCTTTTTCGGACCAGCGGTGGGCACCTCGACGAGGGGCGTCTCTCGGACCGGGTGACTCGCCCGAAGGGTGATTTCGATTTTGCCGTTAGTGACTGTGCTCACGGGTTCAGTCTATGTTTTCCGAAGCACCCGCGAGGTCAGCGAGCGATCGCCACTCCTGATCACCGTCGGGGGATTTCGCAACGAGGATGAAGTCGGTTCCTTCGCGCGGATCGGGAACGTGAAGTCGCACGAGGTGTTCCGCTGTCGACCAATTCACAATGAGCCCATTGTCATCCGAATCCCAGTCGTAGTCGCCGTCAAAAGCTCCGTGTTCGCGTCGAAGACGGGTGAGTGCGCGCGTCGCTCGGCTCAGCGGCTCGGCGAGCGCCGACTCGACGTCTGTTCGCTCGCCGATGAGGGCAGACATCGTGAAGACGACCGGCACATCGGTGAGCATCGCGATGATTCGGTCCATGAAATCGTCACCGTGGTCGGTGCTCGGCATCGCATCGAGCACGATGGGCTCGTCATCGAAACCGGTCTCGGGCGTCATCACCACAAAATCGCGAAGGTAGAGGGGAACCATCTCCGCAACGTTGTCAAGTACTCCGAGGTCGTCGTAGATGTAGGTAACGGGACGCATCAGATTCCTTTTCGCGAGAGGCTTCCACAGTACCGTCCGCCGTCGGCGCTGAAAGGTACGGTTAAACCATGACGGACGCGCCCGACGACATCACACCACTGTCGGTCAGTGTCGCGTCGCGCGTCGCCCGAGAGAAAATCTCGGGGTGGAAGTCGTTCTGGCTCGAGGGCGAAATCGCCGAGTGGAAGCCGTGGAACGAAATCGTGTTTTTCGCGATGAAGGACGAGACTGCACAACTGCAGTGCAAGATTGACGGCTCGCTGGTGGCGTCGGCGACCGAGCCGTACAAGGCCGGGGACAAAATTCGTCTGTTCGGTCGTTTCGACTTCTGGCCCAAAAAAGGTGAGATGAAGTTCCTTGCCGAAGCGATTCGCCGCGAAGGGCTCGGGGATTTCCTTGTCAAAATCGAAGAGTTGCGTGTGCAATTGCAGGCCGAGGGGCTCTTCGATGACTCGCGCAAGGTGCCACTGCCCAAGTTCCCCCGGTGCATCGGGCTGATCACATCGAAAGACTCCGACGCAGAAAAAGACGTGCTGGTCAACGCACGCAACCGTTGGTCCGACGTTCAGTTTCGAACAATCCACACGGCAGTATCCGGTGCCGCCGCCGTCGCACAAATTCCCGCGGCAATCGCCGAACTCGACGCGGACCCCACCGTGGACGTCATCATCATTGCCCGCGGAGGCGGGGCCTTCCTCGAACTCGTGGCGTTCAGTGACGAACAGATTGTTCGCGCCGCGGCCGCGTCGGTTACCCCAATCGTCAGTGCAATCGGTCACGAGAACGACCGGCCGCTGCTCGATGAGGTCGCCGACCTGCGGGCGTCGACGCCGACAGACGCTGCAAAACGGGTGGTGCCGGATGTCGCCGCCGATCTCGCTGAAATCGATCAGCTGCGTGCCCGCGGCCGGCAGGTCACGGTCGCACTCATCACGCACCAGGTCGATCGGATTCGCCAACTCGCATCGAGGCCCGTCATGGCGAGCCCGTTGGCGTACCTCGAACGGCACGAGAACGACCTCGTCAATCTTTCCTACCGCGGTTCAACCCTTGTGACCGCGCTGGTTCAACAAACCGCCGATCGACTGCACGGAATTCGGGGGGCGCTTCGCACGCTGTCGCCGCAAAACACTCTGGACCGCGGTTACGCCATCGTGCGCGACGCCGACGGCAGGGTCGTCAACACGACGGCGGGCGTGACCTCCGGTGACGTGCTGTCCCTTCGCGTCACCGACGGCGACATCAACGCGACGGCAAACTGACGGACGGTATCGTTAAACCATGGCGGACAAACTTCCCGAGGTGTCATCCCTCACCTACGAACAAGCACGGGACGAACTGGTCACAATTGTCGACTCCCTCGAGAAGGGCACGGCGTCTCTCGACGAATCGGTGACGCTGTGGGAACGTGGCGAGGCTCTCGCCGCACGCTGTGAAGAGTGGCTGGCCGGCGCACGGGCACGGCTTGAAGCCGCCCGGAAGCCCGCCGAGTGAGCGCCGCCCAGGAACGACGCAACCGAAGCAACCTGTACACGCTGTCGGGGGCGCTACTCGCGTCGTTCGCCGTCGTCTTGGTCATCGTTATCCTCGCCATTCGCCCCGACCCCATGACCCGCGCCGAGGTCGACTGGAGTGACGTGCACGCGAGCGCGCCGAATCCTCAAACACTCGTTAACCCCCAATTCACCGAGGCGGATGGTGACTGGTGGTCCAACCGCGCCGAATACATCGGGGGCGATTCGATCGAGTGGTACATCGGGCTCGTCACTCCCGCGGGGGAATTCGTGTCAATCGAGCAGTTTGCTGGAACCGTTCCCCCCGAATTGCTCGACATCCTCGATGACACGGACCCGGTCGCGGTGACGGTTGCGGGTTCTTCGGCGACGGTGGTCGACCGTTCGATGCTCAAGAATCCGGGCAATTACGAATTGGTTTATCAGTTTTCTCTCGCGTCGGGAGGTAGCCTGATTGTGTCCGGAACCGCGGATCGAACCGAAATGGAACTGGTCGCGCAACGCGCGCTCGAATCTCTGAAAGGCTGATTGTGTCCTCCACCCAACCGTCGAATCCGCGCGAGGCGTGGTCGCAATTGGTCGCCGGGAACGATCGATTCGTGGCCGGGACGCCCGCCCACCCCCGTCAAGACGTGGACCATCGCGGCTCACTCGCGCAAGGGCAACGACCGTTTGCGGCGCTGTTTGGATGCGCCGATTCACGGCTCTCGGCAGAGATAATCTTCGACTTGGGTCTGGGTGACCTGTTTGTTGTCCGCAACGCCGGCCAAACAATTTCGCAATCCGTCATCGGATCGCTGGAATACGCGGTCAGCGCACTCGGTGTGAACCTGATTGTGGTGCTCGCCCACGACGAATGCGGTGCCGTTCGCGCCGCGATGGATTCCCGTCAACCGGAGGCAACGCCTCTCCCGGTCAACATTCGTGTGATTACCGATGCAATCCAACCCGCGATCGACCGCGTTCTGCTCGCGAATGCGACGCAGAACATTGACGACATCCATATTGACACCGTCGGCGAGGAACACCTTCGCGACACCATCTCCGAACTGCTCACGCAGAGCGAACTCGTGAGCGAGGCCGTCGCGAACGGAACGGTCGGAATCGTCGGGGCAACCTACATTTTGCGAGAGGGTCGTGTCACGACATCTCTCGTCTTCGGAGACATCGAATGAGTGTGAAGGGAAAGAAATGAGCGAGTTCCGTATCGAACACGACACCATGGGCGAGGTCCGCGTCCCCGCCGACGCGCTCTACAGCGCTCAGACCCAGCGCGCGGTCGAGAACTTCCCCATCTCGGGAAGCGGACTCGAGCCGGCACAGATTGTGGCCCTCGCCCA
>JBIIFF010000003.1:0-40046 GCA_044237445.1 Microbacteriaceae bacterium
GCAGCCATCGTCAACGAAAAGTTGGGCATCATCCCGGCCGACATCCGTGACGCCATCGTCGCGTCGGCCGACGACATCATTACGGGGAAGCACCACGACCAGTTCCCCGTCGACACGTATCAGACGGGTTCCGGCACGTCGTCGAACATGAATATCAACGAGGTGCTGGGGAGCCTCGCTACGTCCAAGCGCGGCGACACTGTTCATCCGAACGACCACGTCAACGCATCGCAATCGTCGAACGACGTGTTCCCGACATCCGTTCACCTTGCTGTGACCTCGGCACTTCTCGGGGATGCGATTCCCGCACTCGACCACCTCGCGACGGCTCTCGAAAAGAAGGCGAAGGCCTGGGCGTCGATGGTGAAACCCGGTCGCACGCACCTCATGGATGCGACACCCGTCACGCTCGGACAGGAATTCGGCGGATACGCCCGCCAGATTCGTCTCGGAATCGAACGGATCGAGTCGACGATTGTTCGCGTCGCCGAAGTTCCCCTCGGCGGAACCGCGGTCGGAACCGGAATCAATACGCCCGCGGGCTTCTCGGCTGCCGTTATCGCCGAGCTGGCAAAGTCGACCAAACTTCCCGTCACCGAGGCGAAGGACCACTTCGAAGCCCAGGGTGCCCGCGACGGACTCGTTGAAGCCTCGGGTGCGCTGCGTGTCATTGCCGTGTCTCTGACCAAAATTTGCAACGACATCCGTTGGATGGGCTCGGGTCCGAACACGGGTATCGCCGAAATCAACATCCCGGACCTGCAACCCGGGTCGTCGATCATGCCGGGCAAAGTGAACCCCGTGGTCCCCGAGGCCGTGCTCATGGTGTGCGCCAAGATCATCGGCAACGACGCCACCGTCGCGTGGGCGGGTGCGTCCGGTTCGTTCGAACTCAACGTCGCCATCCCGGTCATGGGGACATCGCTTCTCGAGTCGATTCGACTTCTCGCAAACTCGAGTCGGGTGCTCGCAGACAAGACCGTGGACGGTCTCGAGGCCAACGCGGAACGTGCCGCGGCTCTCGCTGGAATGTCCCCGAGCATCGTCACACCGCTCAATCGCATCATCGGCTACGAAGCGGCGGCAAAGATCGCCAAGCACTCGGTCAAAGCCGGGCTCACTGTCCGCGACGCGGTCATCGACCTCGGCTATGTCGAGCGCGGAGAAATCACTCTCGAACAATTGGATGCCGCTCTCGACCTCTTGTCGATGACTCGTCCCGGCGTCGCGAAGTAATCTCGTGAATCGCGCGACGATTTCCCGATGGGCACGCCTCATCGCACGTATCGTCCTGGGGCTCGCGCTGGCCTCTGCGGGAATCAGCCACCTCGGATCGGCACGGGCCGAGTTCCAAGCCCAGGTCCCGCCCTGGGTGCCGCTCGATCCGGATTTCGTCGTCCTCGCATCGGGTGTCGTGGAGATAATCTTGGGGTTGTCGCTCGTGTTGCTCTGGCGATGGAAAATGTGGGTCGGGTTGATCGTCGCTGCGTTCTTCATCGCGATCTTCCCCGGGAACATCTCTCAGTTCGTCAACGGAATCGATGCGTTCGGGCTCGACACGGACGAGGCTCGTGGTATCCGGCTTCTCTTTCAACCGTTGCTCGTCCTGTGGGCGTTGTGGTCGACCGGCGGATGGACCCTCATCAAACGTCAGGTGGCGACATGGAATCGCTCGCGATCCTCGTAACGTTCTTGCTGCTAGCTCAGGTCCTCGTGGCGCTGACTGTCCTCGTTTTCGCGTCGCTCGCCCGGTTCCGCGGGCGATTCCGCCGGACCGCAATCGTGCTCATCGTTCTACTCGCGATTGAAACCGCATGGGCGTTGTGGGTGCTGCCAGCTTTCGGCACTCCGTCCCTCATCGCGCTGGTAATGGCGGCAGGAATCTACTGGTGGCCGAAACACCAGTCGTCTCGTCCGCCCCGCTCATAGACTTCAGTCATGTCGAACAAACCCGCTCCGCGCCGCGCGTTCAAGCCGCCGGTGGGCGACGTATCGAAATACGAGGACTTCGACGGAGAGTGGCGCGCCATCGGCCTGGGAGCCCCCGCGCGACGGGCACTCGTCGACGCGAAACTGTACAAGATCTCCGACCTTCGCAAGATTTCACTCAAGGACCTCACAGCTCTTCACGGAATGGGCAAGTCAGCCATTGCCCGAATCAAGGTGATTATGGAGGCCAAGAGAATCCGATTCCTCGAGCCCTGAACGCGTCGACTGTTCGGGCGGTGTTTCACTAAACAGTGAAGGCCTGGACGAACGCATCGAGCGCGACGTTCGAATCCCCCGACGCCCACCCTTCTAGTCCAACAACCCGATCAAACCCGAGGACATCGAGCTCGCGAGCGATTCGCGCATAGTTGATTTCGCCCGTGCCCGGTTCCTGTCGACCGGGAACATCCGCGACCTGAATCTCACCGATCCACGGCAGAGCCTTGCGAACGAGTTCGACCAGGTTTCCCTCGCCAATTTGGGCGTGATACAAATCGAGGTTGAGTTGCAGGTGCGGATTGTCGACGCTCGACACGAGTTCGATGGTGTCCTCCGCCCGCGCGAACGGAGTCCCAGGGTGGTCGACCGCCAGATTGAGGTTTTCGAGCATGAACACCGCGTCGTGTTTCGCACCGAGGTCGGCGAGGCGCGAAAGAGTGTCCTTCGCCGTCTGCCGTTCGGCCGCCGTCACCGACTCGCGCGGGCGAATCGCCTGCCCGTTCCCGTCGAGTCCCGTTCCGTGAACGTTCAGTCGATCTGCGTCGATGATCCGCGCGGCAACGATTGACTGCTCGGCGGTTTCCAGGAATCGGGCGATTCCATCGGCCTCGAGCAGGTCGCCCTCGATGTACCCGGTCATCGAGGTGAAGTTGGCGCCCGTCGCCGCAAGGGCGGGCAAGTCCTTCGTCGTCCAATTCCAGATTTCGACGCTGAGTCCGTGCTGGTGAATCGTCCGAACACGATCGATGAACGGAAGTTCGGTGAACAACATTTCGGCCGATGCGGCCAACAAATACGACATGGGGCTCCTCGGGGCTCGTTCGCTCAAACCTAGCGGAGCGCTCGCGCCAACCTAGGCGATTTCGTAGTTGTCGAGAAGCTCGGTCACAAGCGCCGCGATATCAGACCGTTCGCTGCGCTGCAGGGTGATGTGACCGAACAGATTCTGTCCCTTGAGCGCCTCAATCACGCTCGCGATTCCGTCGTGGCGCCCCACCAGCAGGTTGTCACGCTGGGCGACATCGTGCGTAAGAACGACGCGCGAGTTCTGGCCGATTCGACTGAGCACGGTCAGCAAGACGTTTCGCTCGAGCGACTGAGCCTCGTCGACGATAACGAAGGCGTCGTGCAGCGACCGACCGCGGATGTGAGTGAGGGGTAGAACCTCGATGAGTCCGCGCTCGACGATTTCCTCCATCACGTTGTCGCTGACAACGGACCCGAGAGTGTCAAAGGTCGCCTGAGCCCACGGGTTCATCTTTTCGTCGGCGTCTCCGGGCAGGTAGCCGAGGTTCTGCCCGCCGACCGCGTACAGCGGGCGGAACACCATGATCTTCTTGTGGAGTCGCTTTTCGAGAACGGCGTCAAGCCCGGCACAGAGGGCGAGGGCGCTCTTGCCGGTTCCCGCACGACCTCCGAGCGACACAATTCCCAGTTTCTGATCCTGGAGCATGTCGATGGCAAGTCGCTGCTCGGCGCTACGACCGTGAAGCCCGAACAGGTCGCGATCGCCCCGCACCAGCTCAATGTTCTTGGGTCCGACTACCCGCGCTAATGCCGAACCACGCTCGGAATGGACAACAAGATTAGTGTTGCGTGGCAAGCCCTCGACGAGCGTCGTCCGAAGTTCCTCTGTTTCGTACAACTTCTGCATCTCGTCGCCCGACAGGGAAATGTCGGCAAGTCCGGTCCATCCCGAATCGGCGGCGAGTTCCGCGCGATACTCCTCTGCGGCCAAGCCGATGCTCGACGCCTTCACGCGCAGCGGAAGGTCCTTGGATACCACGACCACGTCGAGTCCCTCGTTCGAGAGGTTCAGCGCGACGGACAGGATTCGCGTGTCGTTGTCGCCCAACCGCAGGCCCGACGGCAAGGCCGAGTCGCTCGTGTGGTTCAGTTCGACCCGGAGAGTTCCTCCGTCGCCCACCTCCACCGGCATGTCGAGGCGCTCGTGCTTGACCCGCAGATTGTCGAGGAAACGAAGAGCCTGCCGGGCGAAGTATCCGAGTTCGGGGTCGTTCCGCTTTTTCTCAAGTTCCGAAATGACCACCACCGGCAGGACAACCTCGTGTTCCGCAAATCGAAAAATCGCCCGCGGATCCGACAGCAACACCGACGTGTCGAGCACGTACGTTCGCTGGCGAGTGGCGGCCTTTGCGGAGGATGTGGACGATGACACGGTGGATTTGGGCACTCGTTCTCCGATCGGATTCGGGATAAGGCGTGTCGCACAGAGTCCGCTTCGGGGCTCCCTGCGAAGCGACTTACCTCATACCGAAAAACTACGACTCGCCTCCGCCGTGGCTCGGAGTGACACGCCGAAAAGGCAATTTGTTAAGAACTGTTCACGTGCCGTAGCGGCGTTGGCGTTGTGCAAAGTCGCGCAGTGCGCGGAAAAAATCGATTTCGCGAAGGTCCGGGCCCAGCGCTTCGACGAAATACAGTTCGCTGTGAGCCGATTGCCACAGCATGAAATCCGAGATTCGCTGTTCGCCCGAGGTGCGAATCACGAGGTCGAGGTCAGGCTGTCCAGCCGTGTACAGGTGGGACGAAATCGAGTCGAGGGTGATGTCGTCAGCAAGAGTGTCAATACCGAGTCCAGCGGCTTCGTGTTCGCGGATGATGTCGCGAACGGCTTCCGTTATCTCGTGGCGTCCGCCGTATCCGACGGCGAGGTTGATGTGAAGGCCCGCATGATCGGCCGTGGCCTCCGATGCGTCCGTCAGCGCGTCTCGAAGCGGCGTGGGAAGTTTCGACGTGTCACCGAGGTGGTGGACACGCCAGCCGGGGACACGTGCGAGGTCGGACGCCAACTCGGCAATGATGCGAACCAGGTTGTTCAGTTCGCTGTCCGCACGTCCAGCCAGGTTGTCGGTTGACAGCAGGTACAACGTGACGTTCTCGACCCCCGCTTGGTCACACCAGTGCAAGAATTCCCGCATCTTGTTGGCGCCGGCTTGATGCCCCTCGGCGACGGAAACGCCGGACTGGGAATTCGCCCATCGCCGATTACCGTCGATGATCATGCCGACGTGGCGAGGCGGTGTCGCGTCCCGAAGCTGATTTCGGAGTCGCTTCACGTACAGCCCGTACAGGGCAGATTTCACCGCTTCCCGAAACGTCATGATTGGTTAGGAGTTTCCCGATTCCTTATCGACATCCGCGATGAGTCGGTCGACGGCCACCTCGGCATCAATGTTGGTGGCCGCTTCGTCGCGATAACGAAGGCGGCGCATTCGACGGTTCATGTCGAGGATGAGGAAAATCGCGCTGATCGCGACGGCCGCGGTGATGATGAACCCCACCACGCCGGGTGTGACGCCGGTCGGGTCAATCTCTTCGGCGAGTATCAATGCGGTGTTCACTGCGTCTCCATTTCGCGTAGCCTAAATACAGAGTACCGAAGGGCGCCATGACATCTCCCACCTCCCCACCCGAAGGCCGATACGGCAGCACGTCGTCTCGCCGTTCGATCTGGGTCATCGCGGTGTTGTCCCTCGTGACGTTCTTTTCCTGGGTGGCCTGGGTGATGGCGACCGACCCCACCACGGGAATTGAATGGGTCGCCTACGAGACCACCGGCGGCGAGACCACCGCGACGATGAAATTCCAGATCACCGCACCGCCCGGGACGCCCGTGACCTGTGCGCTGCGTTCGATCGACTATGCGATGAGCACCAACGGTTGGGAAGTGCGGTCGTTCCCCGCCTCGGACCAATTGGTTTCCCAGTACACGGCGACTCTTCGCGGGGTCAGTGAGATTTCGGGGCTCGACGTGTTCCGCTGTTGGCGTTCCGGCTCGTAGTCGTTTTGTCACTCACGGGTTTCCCCGACTACCCTTGACAGACACCCCCGGTTAAGGAGATTTCCGCCATGGCATCCATGTGGCTCACTCAGGAAGCGTTCGATCGCCTCGCGCTCGAACTCGAAACCCTGTCGACGACCGGTCGTGCCGAAATTGTGAAGCGCATCGAAATGGCGCGTTCCGAGGGCGACCTCAAAGAGAACGGCGGCTACCACGCGGCGAAAGACGAGCAGGGGAAAATCGAAGCCCGCATTCGCGAATTGATGGACATGCTCAAGCACGCACACGTCGGTTCAGAGCCAGTCGATGCCTCCCGTGTGGCGTCCGGCACAATCGTGACCGCACACATCCACGGTGATGAAGAAAGGTTCCTGCTCGGTTCCCGTGAGGTTGCCGGGGACACGGACCTTGATGTCTACAGCGAGAACAGCCCGCTTGGTCAGGCCATCGTCGGCCTCGAGCCGGGGGACACCGCCACCTTCACTGCGCCCAGCGGCGCTGAAATCGCAGTCGAGATTATCTCTATCGAACCGTTTCTCGGCTAGAAGTCGACCCGAGGTTCGTACGCTTCGGCGCGCAATGCCTCGAGTACCTGGGCCGCGTGGTCCGGTCCTCGGGTCTCGATGTGAATCTCGAGTTCGACCTGAGTAATCTGCAGGTCGGTCCCGTGACGAGTGTGCATCACCTCGACGACGTTCGCATTCTGGCCCGCGAGGATTTCCGAGATTTTTGCGAGTTGCCCCGGGCGGTCTGGAAGAGGGATCCGCATTCGCATGTATCGACCTGTCGTGACAAGGCCACGGGCGACGACGCGCTCCATCACCATGGGGTCGATGTTTCCACCCGACACAATGACAACGGTCTTTCCGACCGCGTCGATCTTTTCGGCGAGGATTGCGGCCACACCAACCGCGCCCGCCGGTTCCACAACGAGTTTGGCGCGTTCCAAAAGCATGACGAGAGCGCGCGCGATGTCATCATCGCTGACGGTGACAACCTCGTCCACCGTGTCCTTGATGATGGCAAAGTTGAGCGTCCCCGGACGCGCGACGGCGATCCCGTCGGCGATGGTCGGCTTCATCTCGATGGTCGTCGGTTCACCGGCTCGGAGTGACGGCGGATACGCCGCAGCGTTCGTCGATTGAACACCAATGATCCGGATGGTGCGTCCGTTTTGTGCCGCGTGCTGCTTCATCGCGCTGGCGACTCCCGAGATGAGCCCGCCGCCACCAATCGGGACAATGACGGTTTCGACGTCGGTGACTTGCTCAAAAATTTCGAGCCCAACCGTTCCCTGCCCGGCGATGATGTCCGCATTGTCATACGGCGGAATGAAAATCGCACCCGTGTTCTCGGCAAATTCTTTCGCCGCCGCGAGCGATTCGGTGAACGTCGGACCGAGAAGCATGACCTCAGCGCCGTAATCTTTCGTTGCCAACAATTTGGGCAGAGCAACACCCATCGGCATGAAAATCGTCGACTTGATACCCAGTTCGTGAGCCGCAAGGGCGACGCCCTGAGCGTGGTTCCCTGCGCTGGCCGCAACGACGCCGCGGGCTCGTTCGTCGGGACTGAGCTTGCTCATGCGGTTGTAAGCGCCACGAATCTTGTAGGCACCCGTGCGTTGAAGGTTTTCACACTTGAGAACAACGTCAACGCCCAAAATTCCAGAGAGGTACCGCGACCTCTCAATCGGAGTTTCCTGGGCGACTGCGGACACAACTTCCCTCGCGGCGATGAAATCCGCGAGCGTGGGTCCGGCGAGTGGGGTTGTCATGATGTGTTCCTTGGAAAACGCTACCGTAATAAGCATGACGACCGTCTCTGCTTCCGAGGCGCGACGCCTTGCGCTTGTCGCCCAGGGCTTCGGTTCGTCACCGCGCGGACGCGTCACGACCGAACACCTGACTGACGCCATCGCCCGTCTCGGCGTTCTTCAACTCGATTCTGTCAACGTGTTTGAACGCAGTCACTACCTGCCGATGTTTTCTCGTCTCGGCACCTACGACACCGCACTGCTCGACCACATGTTGCTTGACCCACACGTCCCCGCCACACACGTCGAATACTGGGCCCACGAGGCCGCGTTCATTCCGGTCGAGTCGTGGCCGCTGTGGCAGTGGAGAATGCGCCAGAGCCGCGACCGCAACGAGCGACCGGATTCGTGGTTGGCACAGCACCGAAAACTCGCGGACGACCTGCTCGCTCGCCTCCACTCGGAAGGCCCCGCGACATTCAGCCAACTCGAGGTTAAGCGGGACCAGCGCCGAGGCAGTTGGTGGGACTGGAGCGATGTGAAGCGTGCTCTCGAATACCTTTTTGAGGACGGCGTGATCACCGCGATTGGTCGCACGAACTTCCAGCGAATCTATGCACCGGTCGCCGACGTCGTCCCGCAACACCTTCGTGACACGTCGATTCCCGAGCCGGATGCCCGTCGCGCGCTCGTTCTCGCCGCGGTTCGGGCGCTCGGAATCGGGGTGCTCGCGGATATCGCGGACTATTACCGTTTCAAAGTCGCGCCTACCAAGGTCGCCATAGACGAGTTGGTCGAATCGGGCGCGATTCACCGCGTGGCAGTTGATGGATGGACACACCGTGGCGAGACGGTCGATGCCTACATGGTGTCAGGCACGACAATCCCGAAGAAGGCTCCCAGCGTCTCGACAATTCTGACGCCGTTCGATCCCATCACGTGGAATCGCGATCGAGCGAGTCGCGTGTTTGGTTTCGACTACAAAATAGAGATTTACACCCCTGCGGCACAGCGGAAGTTCGGGTACTACTCGCTTCCGATTCTCATGGATGACGCTCTCGTTGGCCGCATCGACCTCAAAGCCGATCGAAAGACGCGAACACTGATTGTTCGAAGCGCGCACTGGGAGCCCCGGTGTCCCGAAAATGCGGTGGAGCGACTCGCCGATGTGGTTCGTCGTGCGGCGGCCTGGCGCGGCCTCCCGTCAATCGTGATCGAAGACTGGGGCAACGCCGCGGCCGACCTGCGCCGCGTCTTTTAGAACTTCCCGCCGATTTCCAAAAGGCGACGCACACGGTCCGCGATGGGCGGGTGGGTCGAGAACATGCGCTCGAGGAAGTTGGGTTTGTTGGGGTCGGCAATCCACATGTGCGCCATCGACGCGGACTGGCGTTGAAGTGGCTGGCTGTATTCACCCAGTTTGTGCAACGCGCTGGCGAGCCCTTCGGGGTTTCTCGTCGTCATCGCACCGGTCGCGTCGGCGAGGAATTCGCGTTGACGCGAGATGCCCGCCTGAACCAGCGCGGACACGATGGGGGCGATCACGAGCGCGACGAGCCCGAACACGAGCGAGAGCACGGCCAGTCCGCCGGCCTCGCTTCCGCGCGAGTTCCGGCTTCCGTAAAACGCCATCCGGAACATGATGTCCGAAATGAAGCCGACCGCAACGACGAGCCCGAACACAATCGTCGAAACGCGAATGTCGTAGTTTTTGACGTGACCCATCTCGTGGGCCATGACGCCCTCGAGCTCGGGGTCGGTCATGATGTCCAACAAGCCGGTCGTCGCGGCGACCACCGCGTTCTCGGGGTCACGCCCCGACGCGAAGGCGTTGGGGGCGGGGTCGTTCACGACGTACACCTTCGGCATAGGCATGCCGTTGGTGATCGCCAGGTTCTCGACAATCCGATACAGCCGCGGGTTGTCCTTCTGTTCGATTTGGACTGCCCCCGACGTCATGACGGCGATCGACGCAGCGTTGTAAAACTGGAACCACGCATAAAGCCCGGCACCAATGATGGTCATGATTGTGATGGTCCACGACCCATCGCCCATGAATAGGGCGATGAGCCAACCGAGACCGCCCAGCAGGACGAGAAAAACAATCAGAATGACAACCGTGTTCCGCTTGTTCGCGGCGATCGCACTGTACATCGAGGGTTAGAACTTGACCTTCGGCGGTTCCGCGATGGCGTCGGGATTGTCTACCTCGAAGAAGTCGCGTTTGCCGAAGCCGAGTTGCTTGGCCCAGATGTTGTTCGGGAAAACCAGAATCATGGTGTTGAAGTCGCGAACGCCACCGTTGTAGAACCGGCGCGAGGCCTGAATCTTGTTTTCGGTGTCGACGAGTTCCGCTTGCAACTGGAGGAAGTTGTTGCTCGCGAGCAATGCCGGGTAGGCCTCGGCGACGGCGAAAATCGACTTGAGCGCCGACTGCAACATTCCTTCGGCAGCGGCGGCCTCGGCCGGGCCTTCGGCGTTCACCGTGGCAGCGCGTGCCTTGGTGACGTTCTCGAACACCTCTTTTTCATGCTTGGCGTAGCCCTTGACCGCTTCGATCAGGTTGGGGATGAGGTCGGCGCGGCGCTTGAGCTGGACCGTGATGTCGCTCCACGCCTCGTCAACCCGAACGTTCAAAGCCACGAGGCCGTTGTAGGTCGACCAGAGGTAGAGCCCCACGACAATCGAGAGGCCGGCAATCACTAACAGGGTTGTTTGAATGGGATCCATGGCTTAACTCTATGTCGAACGCCTGAGAATCACCCCAATTTTTCCCGATGGCGAAAAGTGCCCCAACAGGGATTCGAACCCTGACTGTAACGATTTTAAGTCGTTTGCCTCTGCCGGTTGGGCTATTGGGGCTCCACCGTTATTTGGCGGAGGGGGACGCGTAGGCGCGGAAGTAGGACTTCGGCGTTTCGCGTAAGGCGAGGGTCGTGGTGTCGCGTCCGACGAGAGCCTGCATGATCCATCCTCCGACGACGCGGAACTTGCGCTCCCACATCGGCATGGCTAAGCCGTGATAGCCGCGGTGCATGAGCCACGCCGGGAATCCGGTGATGGCGATTTTGCCGGACTGGAAGACCCCGTAACCCACACCCAAACCCGCTACCGAACCGAGGTTCTTGTGACGGTACTCGACCGGGTTTTCGCCGCGGAGCACCGCGACCAAGTTTTTCGCGAGCAGCTTTGCTTGACGAACCGCGTGCTGGGCGTTCGGAACGCACATGCCCCCAACACCCGCACCCGTGATGTCGGGAACGGCGGCGTTGTCTCCGCCCGCCCATGCCCCGGACACGACCGTGCCGTCGTTGTTGGTGACCTGCAGCGTTGTCGAGGATTGCATCCGACCGCGGTCGTCGAGAGGAAGGTCCATATCGCGAACCACGGGGTTCGCCATCACACCGGCGGTCCAGACAATGAGGTCGGACTCGAACGAAATCCCGTTCGACAACTCGACCTTGCCACCCGCGGCTGACTTCAGTTGAGTGTCAAGGTGCACGGTAGCCCCGCGGGATGCGAGGTTTTTCAGCACCCAGTGAGAAGTCCGCAGCGACACCTCGGGCATGACGCGGCTCATCGCCTCAATCATGTGAAATTTCGTGTCGGCGATAGTGAGCTCGGGATACTGCGACAGCATTGCCGACGCGAGCGATCGCAACTCGGCGAAAGTCTCGATACCCGCGAATCCACCACCGATAACGGTGACCGTGAGAAGGCGGTCGCGCTCTTTACCTTTCGGCAGGTTGGCGGCCTTGGCGAAATTGTCGATGATGCGATCGCGGACGGCGAGTGCCTCTTCGATGGACTTCATGCCATACGCTTCCTCGGCAACTCCGGGAATCGGGAAGGTGCGGGACACGGAACCGGCGGCAATCACAATGTGGTCGTACTTGGCGGTGTAGGCCTTTCCGGCGGACGGTTGGATGGTCGCGGTTTTCTTGGCGTGGTTGACGGCCACAACACGGCCCTGCACAACGTTGGTCTTGTTGAGGTGTCGTCGCAGCGGAACAATAACGTGGCGCGCCTCGATCAAGCCGGCTGCGACCTCGGGCAGGAACGGGTGGTACGTCATGTAGGGAAGAGGGTCGACAATCGTCACCTCTGCTTCTCCGCGGCGGAGCAGCTTTTGAAGTTTGAAGGCAGTGTAAAAACCGGTGTAACCACCACCGACGATGAGAATTTTGGCCACGACGAGTGCTCCTGATTTTGGGACGGACAACCGTTCAAACTTATCGCGTTTCTGGCGCACACTCGCATCGCAACGGTGACCACGAACACGCGGCGAGGGCGTCATCCCCGACCGGGTTGACGCCCGACCCAACCGCGAGACTGTGAGCGGCGAGGGCGTGCAAGCATTTGACGCGCTTGGGCATTCCGCCAGCACTGATTCCGTCGACCTCGGCGACGTGTCCGTGCCGATCCCTATCGGCGATGTACGCCTCGTGGGCAGCCGAGTATGCAGCCGCGAAATCGGGTTGCTCGGCCAATTTGTTCTGTTCGGCGACCATAAACCCGTTCGCCTCGAGGGTCGACAGAGCCGCGGTCGCGCCGGGATGTGTCAGGTAGTAGAAGGTGGGAAACGGGGATCCGTCGGCCAGGCGCGGTTTTGTGGCGACCACGGTAGGGGCGCCACACACGCATCGCGCCGCGACTCCGACCACGTCCCGCATGGGACGACCGAGCTGAATCTGCATGATCTCGAGGTCGCGGTCAGATGCGATGTCGATGGTCACTTCGCCGGCTGTTCGGGTTGGGCAGCGAATGCATACGACTGCAGGAAGGCGTCAAGCCAATCGATCGAGGTCTGTTGCACGGTGCCGAGCACCTCGTCGGACTTTGTGGGTTCGGCGTTGACATCGTTGACGACCAAATAGGAAATGTCCCCCGGGTACACGAACATGAGCCGTTCCCGAGCTTGGGTCTCGACGTACACCCGATCCGACCAGCGTTCGAGCTCCGCTTTCGCTTCCGCGAGGTTCGCACGGGCGGACGCTACCTCCTTGTCCAACTCGGCGAGCCGCGCCTGTTGCTCGAACCAAATCTGAACCGGATGGGACAAATCGACAACCGCTGCGACCGCAATGATCACGCCCACGATGACGGCACCGCTGCGCTGAATTTCGCGATCGAGGAAATTGTCGAGCGTTCGCCGCACACCACCACGAGCTCGATCCGATCCTCGGGTGGGACGACCGGGTCGCCGCGGGCTACTCATGTGTCAAGGGTAACGCGGGTGAAGGCGCCGAAGACGAAGCGACTAGCTCGTAAATCGCGGGAATGCGTCGCGACCGGCGTACACCGCGGCATCCCCGAGTTCTTCTTCGATTCGCAGCAACTGGTTGTACTTGGCGACGCGCTCGCTGCGGGCCGGTGCACCGGTCTTGATCTGTCCACCGTTGGTGGCGACGGCGAGGTCGGCGATGGTCGTGTCTTCGGTTTCACCCGATCGATGGGACAGAACCGCGGTGTACCCGGCGCGCTGCGCCATGGCGACCGCGTCCAGCGTCTCGGTGAGCGACCCGATCTGGTTCACCTTGACCAGAATCGAATTACCGACGTGGCGCGCGATTCCGTCTGCAAGGCGAACGGGGTTCGTGACAAACAGGTCATCCCCGACGAGTTGCACCTTTGCGCCCAGTTCCGCGGTGATGGCCTCCCATCCCGCCCAGTCGTCCTCGGACAACGGGTCTTCGATGGTGATGAGCGGGTAGGCCGCAACGAGTTCCGAATAGTACGCAATGAGTTCTCCCGACGAGAGTTCGCGTCCTTCGAAGCGGTACTTTCCGTTGTCGTGGAACTCGGTAGCCGCGACGTCGAGACCCAGTGCGAGGTCTTTGCCGGGCGTGAAGCCGGCCTTCTCAATGGCGATCATGAGCAGGTCGAGCGCCGCGCGGTTGTTGTCAAGGTTCGGGGCGAATCCGCCCTCGTCACCCAGACCGGTGGCGAAGCCCTTGGACTTGAGTTCCGCCTTGAGCGCGTGATACACCTCGACGCCCCAGCGAAGTCCTTCGCGATAGGTGTCCGCACCGATGGGCAACACCATGAATTCTTGGACGTCGACGTTGGTGTCGGCGTGGGCTCCGCCGTTGATGACGTTCATCATCGGAACGGGAAGCACGTGTGCGTTGGGGCCGCCGAGATAGCGGAACAGGGGCAGGTCCGCCGAGAGCGCGGCCGCTTTTGCCACCGCGAGCGAGACGCCGAGAATCGCATTGGCGCCCAGCTTGGACTTGTTGTCCGTTCCGTCCGCCTCGATGAGCGCCGCATCCACCGCGCGCTGTTCACTGGCGTCGAGCCCTTCGATCGCTTCGGACAGAACATCGATGACCGAATCGACGGCCTTCAGGACGCCTTTGCCGCCGTAGCGTTTCGAGTCGTCGTCGCGCAATTCGAACGCTTCGAACGCACCGGTCGAGGCGCCGGACGGAACGGCGGCCGAGGCGACGGTTCCGTCCTCGAGAACCACATCCACCTCGACGGTGGGGTTTCCACGCGAATCCAGAATTTCGCGGGCATCAACAAAGGCAATAGCGGACACGGGTTCTCCTTGGGTGGCGGTGTTTACAGATTAGGCGTTAGTCGAGGGTCTTCCATTCCAGGGGCTCTCCTGGATTGAGAAAGGCGTATCGGCGGAACCCGTCGTTCGCGAGTTGAACAAGAATCGCGCGGGTGTTTTTGGTCTTCTGGACGAGTCGAACCCGAAGCCCCTCGGCAACCAAGGTTCGCTTGTGGACGATCAATTCGGCCGGGGTCAACTGCGGGTCATAGATGACGGCGACCGCATCCGATTCGGCGACGTCGTCGGCTCGGACCAGGTCGACGAGTCGCTCAAAACCGAGCGAAAACCCGACGGCGGGAACATCGGTTCCGAGGAAGCGACCGATCATGCCGTCGTACCGACCGCCGCCACCGAGCGAATAGCCGAGGTCGGGGTGGGCGACTTCGAAAATCGCGCCCGTGTAATAGCCCATCCCACGAACAAGGAACGGATCGAACACCATCGTCACGCTGGTCCCGACGGCCGCCGCAATCTCGGCGAGTTCGGCCACCGCCTCGGGGGCGACTCCGGCGGGCAGGGCATCGGTCATCGCCGCGAGGGTCGGTGCCGAGGTGGGGCTGGCGTGACGCCCGAGCAGTTCCTCGAGGGTGGAAAGCGCCGCATCACCGGCCCCGTGGTCGCGAAGCTCCGCAACGACCCCGTCCGCACCGATCTTGTCGAGTTTGTCGAGGGTGATGAGCGCTGACGCGGTGTCGGTCAATCCGAGAGCGTCAAGCATCCCGATGAGGATGCGTCGGTCGTTGAGACGAATCGTGGTGCCCGTGACTCCCAGCCGGTCGAGCGTGGCGCTCGTGGCGGTGATGAGTTCGATTTCGGCCAGAATTCCAGGTTCACCAATAATGTCGATGTCGCACTGCACGAACTGGCGGAATCGCCCCTTCTGGGGGCGTTCGGCCCGCCACACCGGCGCAATTTGTATCGCACGAAAGACGGGGGGAAGCTCGGCGCGGTGTGTCGCATAAAAACGCGCGAGCGGAACCGTGAGGTCGTAGCGCAATCCCATGTCGATCAGATCCGCGGTGGACGTCGCCGCAGCGATGTCGTCGGCAGAAAGCCCGCGCTTCAGCACCCCGAACGCGAGCTTTTCGTTGTCACCACCGAGGCCGGCGGATAGGCGGGCCGATTCTTCGACGACGGGGGTTTCAATCTCGTCGAAACCGTTCACGCGGAACGATTCACGAATGACGCCCAGAACCCGGTCGCGCCGGGCTTTTTCGGCGGGGGTGAAGTCGCGCATCCCTCGGGGTGGGTTCACGGTCGCCATTTCTTTATTGTTCCACAGGTCGTTGACCCGCGACCGAACGGCGCGACCACGCAGATTCGGTGGCACACTGGAAACATGAGCACCTCCGGTTTCGTCCCGCGCTTACTCGAATCCATCGCGTCGACGGCGCGAACCCGTTACTGGGCCACGCTGGTGATCGTGACGGCCTCCCTGTCACTCATCCTCGTCGGGCTCACCGTCGCAAGCGAAGGGGCGGGCGAAGTCGGCACCGACTCCGGACGGATGGCGTTGTCCTTCACGGTATTCCTCGTGCTCGTCGCCGTTTTACTCGGGCTCCCCACGGTGTTCATCACGGTGCGCGAAACCCTCGGCCGTGTTGGCTTTCTTCACGCGTTCCTTCTCGCCATCGTCGTCGGAGGTTCGTTCCTCATCGCCGCCGCACCGGCCATCCTGTGGTCAATTCTGTCGACGGACGTGTCCGTCGATGTGTGGTTGCCGACTCTCGCCACCGTCGAGTTACAGATCGTGGTGATTGGCGCGCTGGTCGCACTCGCTCACTGGGCCATCGCGAATGACAGTGCCGCCTCCACCACCGCCTTCGGCCTCATTGCAGGAATCACGCTCGGTCCGTTGCTCGTCGTCGGGGTGGCGTCGTTCGCGCCGCCGATTGAACAGACGACACAGACGTTTTACATCAAGTGGGAAGAAGATTCCCCGACCGACCTCGAGACCGGTTATCCGCTGGACCCGACGTGCGAGACGTCCCCGAGCACGTCCACCGCTTTCCTCACCGACTATTCGGGCGTGTGGGCTGCTGTCACGGCAAACCCCGTCGCGCTCGTCAGCGCGTCAATCACTCCCGCAATCGGCGACTGGGAGGACGTTTATCAGACGGACGACTGGCAGTCCAGCCCGACCGGTGTGCCTCCCGTGCCCATGCCCCTCGACCTGTTCTCGACGGTCGATCTGAACGTGCGCGGGATGCAGCTTCCCGTTCAAACCGACATCGTCATCGACGAGTGTGCGAATATTGCCGAATTCGGCACCCCGTATCCCACACTCGACGGCGACCGTGCGCCCCGTGACGTCATCGAACAATCGACGTCCGGCTACGCCTTCGGGGTTCTCGGTCAAGCCGTGTTCGTTCTCGCCGCGGCGACAATTCTGGTGCCGATCCGACGTCGCAAACGGCGCGCCTAGTTTTCTGTTTCCGCCTCGGCTGTCTCAATCAACCGGCGCACGGCGGACCGCACGGCGCCCTCGGCGTCAAGCCCGTTCGCTTTGGCCGCGGCGACAATCGCCACGAGCAGGTCGCCCAGTTGGTCGGTCGTGGTGGACGAATCGACAAGGTCGGACGGGGTCGGCGACTCATCAAGTTTGCCGATGACCTTGTCGGCGAGCGCCAGCGCCGGCAGCCCCTTCGGCAATCCCTCGAACGCGGAAGTCCGTTCGGGTTTCTCGGCGGCCTTCCACTTCTCCCAGTTCGCGACGACCTCGTCGGCGGTGTCGGCGGTGACGTCACCGAACACGTGCGGGTGCCGGCCGACCATCTTGTCGCGGGCGACACGGGCGACGTCCTCGATGGTAAACGGTCGGTCGGGGTGGACGGCACCCAGGTCGGCGTGAAACAACACCTGATACAGAACGTCCCCGAGTTCCTCGACCATGTGGTCGCGGTTGCCCGATTCGACGGCGTCGATGAACTCGTGGCTCTCTTCAATCAAATACTTCAGCAGCGACTCGTGTGTCTGTTCGCGATCCCACGCGCAGCCGTCCTCTCCACGCAACCGCGCCATCACGGCGATCAGGGCGTCGAGTTCGGGGTGGGTGGATTCACTCATGTGCTTTCACCATAAATCGCGTCGACGAAATCACCCACCCATTCAACCAATTCGTCACCGTCGCGGTTCGGCATCGGAACGAGGCAGGCCGCCATCGCGGTCACGTAGCGGGCGCCGCTATAGAGGCGCACCAGCCGCGCTTGGCGTGAATCGGGTATCTCGACACCGGCGACCCGCAGGTTGGCCCCCGCGGTGACCAACTCGGTGATGCCCAGTTCGGCGATGCGACGACGAAGCCGCGCAACCGACGCGAGCGTCTGAACCTGCGCCGGCGGTTCACCGTATCGGTCGCGCATCTCGTCCAGTTCGGTGTCTATGGCCTCGGCCGCGGCCGTCGGGAAGGATGCGGCGGACAGTTTTTGGTAGGCCTCGAGGCGCAACCGTTCGCTCTCGATGTAGTCCTCGGGAATTCGGGCATCGACGGGGATTTCGAGTCGCAGGTCGTTCGATTCCGGAGCCGCATCGCCTTTGAATTCACCGACGGCTTCGGCAATCATGCGCAGATACAGGTCGAACCCGACGCCCGCGATGTGTCCGGCCTGTTCGCCACCAAGCAGGTTGCCGGCTCCGCGCAGTTCGAGGTCTTTCAGCGCGATCGCCATTCCCCCGCCCAGGTCCGAGTTCTGGGCGATGGTCTTCAGCCGTTCGTAAGCGGTCTCGCTCAGTTCGTGGTCACGGTCGTACAGGAAATAGGCGTACGCCCGTTCGCGCGACCGCCCGACGCGACCGCGTAATTGGTGCAACTGGCTCAGTCCGTATTTGTCGGCGCGATCGATGATGAGCGTGTTCGCGTTGGGGATGTCGAGTCCCGTCTCGACGATGGTCGTCGACACGAGAACGTCGAATCGGCGTTCCCAGAAGTCGACCATGACCTTTTCGAGCGCCGCTTCCGGCATCTTTCCGTGGGCGACGGCGATGCGCGCATCGGGAACGAGTTCCGCGAGACGCGCGGCGACGCCCGGAATCGTCGACACACGGTTGTGGACGTAAAACACCTGGCCTTCGCGCAGCATCTCGCGCTTGATTGCAGCCGCGACCTGTTCGTCCGAATACTGGCCGACGTACGTCAGGACAGGGTGGCGTTCCTCCGGCGGGGTCGCGAGGGTCGACATCTCGCGAATCCCCGCAATCGCCATCTCGAGCGTTCGCGGAATCGGCGTCGCACTCATCGCGAGCACGTCCACGTTGGTCTTGAGCTGTTTGAGGGCCTCTTTGTGTTCGACACCGAATCGCTGTTCCTCGTCGATGACGACGAGTCCCAGGTCTTTGAACGAGATGCCCTTCGACAACAGCCGGTGTGTGCCGATGACGACGTCGAGTGAACCGTCCGCGAGCGATGCCAGTGTGTGCTTCGCCTCGGTGTCTGTCTGGAACCGCGAGAGAGGTGCGAGTTTCACGGGGAATCCGGCGAAGCGTTCGCGGAACGTTTCGATGTGTTGGCGAACCAGCAGAGTCGTCGGCGCGATGATCGCGACCTGCTTGCCCGCCATCACCGCCTTGAACGCGGCGCGCACCGCAACCTCGGTCTTACCGAAACCGACGTCTCCCGCCAAGAGGCGGTCCATCGGAACCTCGCTCTCCATGTCGGCTTTGACCTCGTCGATTGTCGTCAGCTGATCGGGGGTCTCGTGATACGGGAAGGCGTCTTCGAGTTCGCGTTGCCACGGCGTGTCGGGCGGGAACGCGAATCCGCGGCTCGCGGCTCGGGCGGCATACAACTTGACCAGTCCGACGGCGATGTCGCGAACCGCCTTGCGGGCGCGGCCCTTCGTCGACGACCAGTCCGATCCACCCATCTTGGACAGGCTCGGGTCTTCGCCACCGACGTAACGCGACACGAGCCCCAACTGGTCCGTCGGAACGTACAGCTTGTCGCCGGGATAGCCGCGCTTGCTGGGGGCGTACTCCAACACCAGGTACTCGCGAAGCGCCTTCTGTCGCGTTTTCGCCGAGACCACAATTTCGCGCTCGACCAGTTCGAGGAAACGGCCAATCCCATGCGTCTCGTGCACGACGAAATCGCCCTTGGTCAACTGCAACGGATCGACCGTGGTCTTGCGCTTGGACGCGAGCCGGGTCGCGTCGCGGGTGCCTCGCGTTTCGCGACGACCGAAGAATTCGGCTTCGCTCATGACGGTCAGTGACGCGTCGACGATTTCCACACCGTGATCGATCGATCCCTGCACCAAGTACGCGACTCCCGTCTCGGGGTTGTCCGGAACGAATTCGACGGGTCGAGCGGCGAGCCCGGCCTCGGCGAGCAGGTCGCGGGCGCGGTCCAGCGTGCCGTGCCCAGCGGCGACCACAACGACAATTCCCTTGGCGGCGAGGCGTTCACCGACGAAATTCACGGCGCCGTCGGGGTCACCGACGAACGACGGAATCGGTTTCGATTCGACGCGCTCCTCGAGCCCCGAATTCAGAGCCGTCATCGTGTAGAAGTCCCGCCGACCGATGTCATCGCGGAACTGCTCGTAGTCGACAAAGTCGGCCTTGTCGACGTTGATGGGGACAAGACCGCCGTCTCCGACCTGGTTCCAGGCGGCGGCGAGAAACTCGAGGTTGGTGACCCGCAGGCTCTCGGCTCGGGCGCGAACTCTGTCGGGTCCGACCACGACGACGGTCGCGGTGTCGGGGAAATACTCCATCAGCGGAACGACATCGTCAACGAGGACGGGCAGCAGCGACTCCATGCCGGTGACGGCGATTCCCTCGGCGATGGGTTCCGCCAGTGACCGCAGCGCGGGAATAGTTTCCGCCAATTTCCGTGCCTTAGCCCGCACCTCGGCGGTCAGGGCGATTTCCCGCACGGGCGTGATGTCGACCGATTTGACTAACCCAAGCGAACGCTGGTCGGCGACGGCAAACTCGCGGATTTCGTCGATGTCGTCGCCGAAGAAATCGATGCGCACGGGGTGCGGCGCGAGCGGCGGGAACACGTCGAGGATTCCCCCGCGGACGGCGACCTCACCGCGGCGGGACACGAGGTCAACGCGCTGGTACCCCAGTTCGACGAGGGCACGGGACACCCCGAGCAGGTCGCGTCGGTCTCCGACCGCGATGGACAGTATCGGTCGATCGCCCAGGTCGGCGGCGAGCGGTTGTAGGGCGGCGCGAACACTCGCGATGATGACGAGGCTGTCGTCGCCGTTCCACGTGCGAAGAGCCCGCAGCGTCGCGATGCGGGTGGCGATGGTTTCGCTCGACGGGCTGAGGCGTTCGTGCGGCAGGGTTTCCCACGACGGAAAAATGAGTGTGCGAACACCCCAGGTCGTGAGCGATTCGGCGAGGGACTGGGCTTCGTTCCCCGTCGCGGTGACGAGAAGGACGAGTTTCGGCTCGCGGCACATCGCGGTAATAAGTGGCGCGCGGGCACCGTCTTCGAGCGATAGAGCGGGGCCTCGAAGTTGGTTCGCGGCATCGACCAACACCGATGCCACTCCCCGAAGACTCACCTCGACAGTCTACGGCTGGGCAAAAATCACGAGGGCGAGTGGTACCGCAGTTGCGCTTTCGCGAGGCCCTCGAGAATAATCGACTCGACCGCGCCGGCCGCATCGGCGACGAGGTTTGGAACGGTCTCGCGTTCGACCTTGGTGAACGGTTCGAGGACGTGAACCGCGGTGTCCTTCTGGCCCGCGGGACGCCCGACACCAATACGAACACGCAGGAATTCCGCGCCGATGTGAGCAATGGTCGACCGCACACCGTTCTGGCCGCCGTGACCGCCGCCCGACTTGATGCGGACGGTGTCGAAGGGCAGGTCAACGTCGTCGTGAATCACGATGATGTGGTCGGGGTCGATTCCGAAAAACTTCGCGAGTTGCCCGATGGGCCCACCCGACGCATTCATGAAACACATCAGCGTCGCCAGAATCACCTTGTCGGTGCCGGGCTGGAAACGACCCTCGGCAACCATCGCAATTGACTTGTGACGCTTGGTCTTCTCGCCCAGCTGCTCGACGAGGCTGTCGATCACGCGGTGACCAACGGAATGGCGATGCGCGGCGTAGTCAGGCCCGGGGTTACCAAGCCCGACTACGAGCCACGCATCGGTCATGATTATTCGGCAGCGCCTTCAGCGGCCGGTGCGGCCTCGGCAGCGGCGGGTGCAGCCTCGGTGCCCAGCGACTCAGCGCTCGGAACCGCCTGGATGGCGACGATGAGCGCTTCGCCGTCGAGCACGAGCTTGACGCCGGCGGGAAGAACAACGTCCTTCGCCGAGATGTGGGTGTGCTCGAGCATTCCGGTGACATCGACCTCGAGGTGCTCGGGGATCTGCGTCGCTTCGGCCTCGACCTGGATGGTCTGGTGCTCGAGCATCGCAACGGTTCCGGGGAACGGGTGTCCGATCATGACGACCGGGATGTTGACCGTAACGGTCTCGCCCTTCTTGACGATGACGAGGTCGACGTGCTCGATGACCTGACGCACGTAGTCCTTCTGGACGTCCTTCACGAGAACCAGTTCCTTCTTGCCGTTCACGTCGAGGTCGATGAGGACGTTCTTGTGACGGACGAGGAGGCTCAGTTCGTGAGCGTTGACCATCACGTGACGCGGGTCTTCGCCGTGTCCGTAGATGACCGCGGGGACGTTTCCGAGTGCACGGAGCTTGCGTGCAGCGCCCTTACCGAAGGACGCGCGTTCTTCGCCCTTGAGTGCAAATTGTTCAGCCATGGTGTTGCCTTTCGCGGGGTGGTGACCCCTGGTTGGTGTTTCAACTCGAACGCCGGAAGCGTGAGGAGGACCAAGGTCGACCCACCGCGTCGATCACGGATCCGTGGATCCCTCGCCGAAGTTCGGTTTCAGCCTATCGGATAGGCTGGGAATTGAATTCCGCGCGCTTTTTCATTGGATTTCTCGAACGGAGTGTGAATGTCTCACGCCAACATCGGTGTCGTCGGTCTCGCGGTCATGGGCTCGAATCTGGCGCGAAACCTCGCCAGTCGCGAGGGCAACCGCGTCGCGGTCTACAACCGTTCGTGGGACAAGACGGAACACCTCGTCGACGCTCACCCCGAAGCGAACTTCCTGCCCGCGAAGACGGTCCAGGAGTTCGCCGCGTCACTGTCCAAGCCCCGCACCGCGATCATCATGGTCAAGGCGGGCGCCGGAACCGACGCGGTCATCGACCAGTTGTGCGAGGTCTTCGAGCCCGGCGACATCATCGTCGACGGCGGAAACGCGCTGTTCACGGACACGATTCGCCGCGAAAAGGCCGTCCGCGAGACGGGCATCAACTTTGTCGGTGCCGGAATCTCGGGCGGTGAAGAGGGCGCTCTTCTCGGGCCGTCGATTATGCCGGGCGGTTCGGCCGAGGCGTGGGAAACGCTCGGGCCAATCCTTCGGTCAATAGCCGCGGTCGTTGATGGCGAACCTTGCGTCACGCACATCGGAACCGACGGTGCTGGCCACTTCGTCAAGATGATCCACAACGGCATCGAATACGCCGACATGCAATTGATTGCCGAGGCGTACGACCTCATCCGTCGCGGAACGGGCAAATCCCCCGCCGAGATCGCCGACGTGTTCACCGAGTGGAACAAGGGCGAACTCGAGTCGTACCTCATCGAGATCACCGCCGAGGTCCTGCGTCAGGTCGATGCCTCGACCGGCAAACCGCTCGTGGATGTCATTCTCGACGAGGCCGGTTCCAAGGGCACCGGCGTGTGGACGGTTCAGACCGCGCTGGCTCTGGGCACCCCCGTTTCGGGAATCGCCGAGGCCGTGTTCGCCCGCGGACTTTCGTCGCACCGGGAACAGCGCGCTCTGGCTGCGGGGATGCCCGGCCCCGACTCATTCACAGTGAAGGACGTCGACGCGTTCATCGAGGACGTTCGCCAAGCCCTGTACGCATCCAAGATTGTGGCCTATTCGCAGGGCTTTGACGCGATTCGCGCCGGCGCCGCCGAATACGACTGGCACATCAACCTCGGCGAGGTCGCTCGCATCTGGCGTGGCGGTTGCATCATTCGCGCCCAGTTCCTCAACCGCATCACCGAGGCGTACCGCACGGATGAGTCGCTCGCGTTGCTCATGGCCGCGCCGTACTTCGCCAAGGCCGTCTCGGGTGCTCAAGCCGCGTGGCGCCGGGTCGTCATCGCCGCGACCGAAGCCGGCATCCCTGCCCCAGCTTTCGGATCATCACTGTCCTATTACGACGGACTGCGCGCCGACCGCCTGCCCGCCGCCGTCATCCAAGGCCAGCGCGACTTCTTCGGCGCACACACCTACACGCGCATCGACAAGCCCGGAACGTTCCACACTCAATGGTCAGGCGATCGCACCGAGATTTCGGCGGAAGATACTCACTGAAGTTGCGAGTCGGCTATCCACCTCAAAACCGTCATCTTCCGACCATTGCTGACAGCGCTGCCATAGCGCTCGCGACCACCTCATCGTCCGACCAGTCGGCAAGGTCGCGCGCAATGCCTCCCCCGTTGAACGCGAGAAGCACGGGTACGCCGAAGGACTTGTAGCCGTTGACCCAGAAGGGCCAAAGCCCCGGGTTGTCGGGGTCGATCCAGTTGATGACGTCCGCCTCGGCGTCCCAGAACACGTCATCGAAGGCAAGCCACAGTTTGTCGAGCAGACCACTTCCGAGCCCGGCGAGAGCGACCACCTTGTCGCTCGGGAGTGGCGGGGTGAACGCCACGCTCGCGGCCCGAAGCACTCCGACGGGCAGAGTCACCACGGCGAGGTCCGCCCGCAACTCGGCGCCGTCGGCCGAGTACACGGTGACGCCCTCGTCGCCGTACTCGATTTCCGAAACCACCCATTCCAGCCGGATGTCGAGCCCGGCAGCCAGATAATCGGTGATCGACCCGTAGCCCTGTTCAAGCAGTGCGTCCCCGCCACGTATCGACTTGCCCTCGTCGAGAGCAGCAATCGCGAGTTCTGAGGGGTCTGCCCCAAACTCGCCGCTGACCTCCACCGAGAGCGCCCATTGTTGTGCGACATTAACGCTGTCGGGCAATAGATCGGAGAGCGGGCGAGCCTCGGCATTGCCAGCTTCTAGCGCCCTCTCCGTCAAATCGTCGATGAACGCCCACGCTTTCGCGCTGCTACCAATCTCGTTGTCGTAGTCGAAAGCAATCGTCGCGACTCCGGCATCCGCCGCCAGTTGCACCATCGGGTTGTTCTTGACCCCGTGAATCCACGACGCGCCGAGGTCGGCCACCGATCCCCCGAACGGCACGGTGTGGGCTCGACCACCAGTGCGGTCGCGGGCCTCCAGCACGATCACATCACGCCCTGCGTCGACGAGAGCGCGGGCCGCGGCGAGGCCAGCAAATCCGGCACCAATCACCAGCACTGTGCCCGGGATGTCGGCAATTTCAGCCGCTGCGCGACGCCCGCTCTCTAGAGCACCGTGCGTGGTTGCAGGAGCGTCGGATGATGTGCCTTCGCCGGCGAAGTGCAGCGGGCCCACGGGGGCGGCGAGCAGAGTTCGCGCATCCGTCCCCACGTCGCTCGGGGCAAGGAACGAGTACGAGCCCTCTGCAAACGGGTCCTTTGACCAGGTGGTGCGAAGAAACGAGGTCGGACGTGCCGGAACGTCGCCCGTGATGGCGCCATTGCCGGCGCCGCCGGTCACCGATGTCGATTTCTTCGCTGGAGCGCAGGCCGCGAGAGCGATAGTCGCGCCGAGGGCTAAACCACCAAGCACCAGAGATCGCCTGCTGAGGTTGACACCGCTCAGCGCCGGCGGGCTGGGGCTCGTCGAGGAGAGGTCCACGAGGCAAGGATAGTGCCGCGAAATCTCCTAAAGTAGTTGCATGAACGATTCGCTTCGCACCCCCACCACAAACGACGCCGTTCGTTCGGCCGACACCGACGCGGTGTTCCACTCGTGGTCGGCTCAGTCGACCCTCGCGCCGTTCGTTATCGCCGGCGGTAAGGGCTGCGAGGTCTGGGATTACGAGGGCAACACGTACCTCGATTTCTCGAGCATGCTCGTCAACGTCAACATCGGACACCAGCACCCCAAGGTCATCGAGGCAATAAAGGCGCAGGCCGACATCCTCACCACCGTTGCACCGGCGCACGCGAACAACATGCGCGCTCTCGCAGCCCAAAAGATCCTCGATCACGCACCCGAGAACTTTCACAAGGTGTTCTTCACCAACGGTGGCGCCGATGCGGTCGAAAACGCGGTTCGCATGGCACGGATTCACACGGGCCGCGACAAGGTCATCTCGTTCTATCGCTCGTATCACGGCAACACGGGGGCGGCCATCGTCGCGACGGGCGATTGGCGCCGAATCCCCAACGAATATGCTCGCGGTCACCTGCACGTGTTCGGACCGTACCTGTATCGCAGCGAATACTGGTCGACCACTCCGGAACAAGAATCCGAGCGCGCTCTGCACCACCTCGAACGCGTCATCCAAGCCCAAGGCGCCGACTCGATCGCGGCGTTCCTTTTCGAAACGGTTCCCGGCACCGCGGGAATCTTGACTCCCCCGCCCGGGTTCCTCAAAGGCGTCCGAGCCCTCGCCGACAAGTATGGAATCGTCCTCATCCTCGACGAGGTCATGGCCGGCTTCGGTCGAACCGGTGAGTGGTTCGCGTTCGATGCCTTCGATGTCGTCCCCGACCTGGTTTCATTCGCGAAGGGCGTCAACTCGGGGTACGTCCCCGTCGGTGGCGTTCTAATCGCGGATCACATCGCGAAGACGTTCGATGACCGCGTCTTCCCCGGCGGCCTCACGTACTCCGGCCACCCGCTCGCGACCGCCAGCATCGTCGCCGCCATCACCGCGATGGAGGACGAAGGCATCATCGAGAACGCCCGTGCCATCGGAGCCAACGTTCTTGGCCCTGGACTTCGCGAATTGCAGACGAAGCACGACGTCATCGGTGAGGTCCGCGGATCCGGTGTCTTTTGGGCAGTCGAGTTCGTTACCAACCGCGAGACCCGCGAGCCCGTACCTGCAGCCTGGATGGGGAAGCTTAGGACGGCGCTGTTTGCCGCTGGACTCGTGCCGTTCATGGCCGACAACCGCCTGCACGTCGTGCCCCCGTGTGTCATCACCGAGGACGAGGCGCGCCGCGGATTGGCGATCATCGACAAGGTTTTGGCCGAGCTTAAATAGCGTCGGAAGCGGTCGGCGCTGACCCAACCTGACGGGTACGGAATATGCCTCAAAGCCCGCTAAATCGCTAGCCTGAGGGCGCTTTGCGCGCGCGACAATCTTGCGCTACGCTCCAACTAACTATTGCCCACTAACCGCTTGGAAACTAATGAAAACGACGATTCAACGATCCGCGCTATCCCTCGCAGCACTCGCATTATTCATTGCCACGCCCGTGATCACCCCGGCGTTCGCGGTACCCGTTGTGACCGACACAATTTCCATGCCCGTTGGCGCGAACCCTTCGGGTTTGGCTTTCACCCCTGACGGTGAAAAAGCTTACGTCGCAAATTACGACATTGACGTCGTGTCAGTGATTACCACCGACTCTCAGGAGGTAGACCACATCTACCTGCCGAGTGACTCTGCGCCCTACGCGGTGGAAGTAAGTCCCGACGGCAAAAAAGCGTATGTCGCAAACTACGGGACAGACAAGATTTCCGTTATTTCGGTGGAGACCGACACGGTCCGAAAGACGATTCGGCTGCCCGCCGGCTCTGGTCCGGACGGAGTAGCGTTCAGCCCCAACGGCAAACTGGCGTTTGTCGCAAACTACGGGGACAGCACCGTGTCGGTGATCACCGTCGCAAAGGACAAGGTGTCGAAGCGAATCAAGCTTCCAGCCGACTCAGACCCCTACTCGTTAGCAATCAGCCCCGACGGCAAAAGAGCCTACGTCGCAAATTACAGCACCCACTCCGTGTCCGTAATCAATGTGGCCAAGGGCAAAGTAAGTTCCACAATCGACCTTCCCGTCTCTGCAAGGCCATATCAGGTGGCAGTAAGCCCAAACGGGAGTGTGGCCTACGTCGCAAACTTTGACGGCGACACCGTGTCGGCAATCACGCTTGCAACGGGCGACTCGACCACAATTGAAATGCCCGACGGCGCTGTCCCGAAATCGGTAGCGTTCAGCCCTGACGGGGATCAAGCGTACGTCGCGAACTACCTCAACAGCACTGTGTC
This sequence comes from Microbacteriaceae bacterium, assembly GCA_044237445.1. Lineage (GTDB taxonomy): Bacteria > Actinomycetota > Actinomycetes > Actinomycetales > Microbacteriaceae > MWH-TA3. The sequence continues at coordinate 27,501 of JBIIFF010000003.1, forward strand.
GGTGATCACGGTCTCATCTGGCGCGGTGGCAACACTGGTTACCCTGCCCGCAAACACTGGCCCGCAGTACATCGCCTTCAGCCCAGATGGAGAACAGGCGTACGTCGCGAACTCTAACGGCACAGTATCGGTGATTAGCGAACCCGTGGGCTAATTGCTGTTTGCCCTAGCGGCGTCCAGGATTCGCTGATTTAGCGGAAAGATGGAGAGTATGGACTCCGCCAAATTCAGCGCCTTGCTTGCGTCACGTCGCAGCACACGCGACTTCCTGCCGAAAGTCGTTCCGCAGGACGTCGTCGACGCAGTCTTGACCGACGCGATGACCGCCCCGAGCTGGTCCAACACTCGCCCCTACATGGTCGCGGTGGCAACGGGCGAGGTTCGCGATCGCATTTCGACCGAATTGCAACGGCGCTGGGCGATCGCCGGCCCAGCACTTCGCGGCTCGTGGTGGGACAAGGTGATGTTCTTCCTCAAGCGCGACGGTCTGCCGACGAGCGACTATCAGGTGTGGCGACCGTATCCGAAGGACGTTCAGCCTCGCAGCCAGAAGATCGGCCGCGACCTCTACGCGCACATCGGTATCGCCCGCGGAGACAAGGTCGGTCGCGACGAGCAGTGGGCTCGGAACTTCGACATGTTCGGCGCCCCCGTCGCGCTGTTTATCTTCACCCACAAGGGCTTACCCACCTATTCGGTTTCCGATGCGGGGCTGTTCATGCAGAACCTGATGCTGTCGGCTCACGCCCGCGGGCTCGGCACCTGCGCCCAGGGCGCCCTCGCCGTGTGGTCCGACCCGGTACGGAAAGAATTCACCGTGCCGAAGCAATACAAGTTATTGTGCGGAATCGCTCTGGGTTACCCGTCGAAAGACACAATCAACAGTTTTCGGGCCGAACGTCTGCCGATCGCGGACATCACCATCCCGCTCGCTGACTGAATCTCGCGTGGCGACACCTTTGGGCGTCGAGTCGCGCGCCCCGATGACCGTGACGTAAAGAGTTATGCGGCCCCGTCGAACATTCCGGTGACGGAACCCTCACCGAACACCTCGCGAATCGCGGTGGCGATGGTCGGGGCGATGGACAGAATTTCGAGGCGATCCCAGCGCTTGTCCTCCGGAATAGGCAGGCTGTCGGTGACGACGACCTTGTCGATGAAGTCGGACTGCAGGATTTCGGTCGCGGGGTCCGAGAACACCGCGTGGGTTGCCGCGACGACAACTCCCCTGGCTCCCGCGTTCTTCAGCGCCTCGGCGGCCTTGACGATGGTTCGGCCAGTGTCAATCAAGTCGTCGACGATGAGGCACACTCGGCCTTCGACCTCACCAACGATCTCGTGAACGCTCACCTGGTTCGCAACAGTGGGGTCACGACGCTTGTGGATGAGCGCGAGTGGCGCTCCGAGCTTTTGGCTCCAAATGTCGGCGACCCGAACGCGGCCCATGTCCGGGCTGACCACGGTCAGAGTGGAGGAGTCGAGCTGCGCGCGGCAGTGCTCAAGCAAAAGCGGCATCGCGAACAGGTGGTCAAACGGTCCGTCAAAGAATCCCTGAATCTGGGGCGCGTGAATGTCAACGGACATGATGCGATCGGCTCCGGCGGTCTTGAAGAGGTCGGCGATGAGGCGGGCGGAAATCGGCTCGCGGCCACGGCTCTTCTTGTCTTGGCGGGCGTAGGGATAGAACGGTGCGACGACAGTGATGCGTTTTGCACTCGCGCGCTTAAGCGCATCGACCATGATGAGTTGTTCCATCAACCACTCGTTGATGGGGTTGCAGTGCGACTGAATGACGAATGCGTCGGTTCCGCGAACGCTCTCGTCGAACCGCGCATAGATCTCGCCGTTCGCAAACGTGCGAGCTTCGGTTGGCAGAAGTGAGATGCCGAGTTCATTGGCGACGTCCAACGCGAGTTGAGGGTGTGCCCGTCCCGAAATGAGGATGAGCTTCTTTTTGCCCGCCAACTCCATGTTGTTCATTGAACTACTCGCTTTCCGTGGTGGCGTTTTTGGCGGCCTCGGCGGCAGCCGTGCCTGATCGATTGTTGTCAACCCAACCCTCGACGTTCCGCTGTTGTGCGACCGTCATTCCCAGCGCACCTGCCGGGATGTTTCGCCGCACCACCGTTCCGGCCGCCGTGTAGGCACCGTCCGCGATGGTGACGGGAGCGACAAAGACATTGTGCGAACCGGTGCGAACGTGCGAGCCGATGACGGTCGCGTGCTTGGCCACACCGTCATAGTTCGCGGTGATTGTTCCGGCACCGATGTTGGATTCCTCGCCGACGGTCGTGTCCCCGATATAGGACAGGTGCGGAACCTTGCTGCCGCGGCCAATCCGAGCGTTTTTGGTTTCGACGAACGCACCGATTTTGCCGCCCTCGCCGAGAACGGTTCCGGGGCGCAGATACGAGAACGGTCCGACCGTGGCGTTCGCCTCGATGACCGCGAGGGTGGCGTCCGTTCGCGTGACGCTCGCGTTTTCGCCAATCTCGCAATCGCGCAGAGTGGTGTCGGGGCCGACCGTCGCGCAACACGCAATGCTCGTCGCACCTTTCAGGAACGTGCCGGGCAGGATGTGGGCGTCGGGTTCGATCGACACCGCGCGATCAATCCACGTCGTTGCCGGGTCGTCGATGCTCACGCCGTTGAGTTGGTGGCCGCGCACGATCATGGCGTTGAGCCTCGCCTGCACGTCCGACAGTTGTGCCCGATCGTTGACGCCGGCGACGACCCACGATTCGTAAACGGGATTCGCGCCGATGGCGAGGCTGTCGCCGACAATCAATTCGATGACGTCCGTCAGGTATTTTTCGCCCGCCGCGTTCGCGGTGCCAACCTTGGCGAGAGCGGACTTGAGAGCCGACGCCCGGAACACGTACGTTCCGGAATTGATCTCCGAGATGCCGAGTTCGTCCTCGGCCGCATCCTTGTGTTCGACGATACGGCGGAATTCACCGGCGTCATCGCGCACGATTCGGCCGTATCCCGAAGGGTCATCGACAAGCGCAGAGAGGACCGAAGCGGAACGCTCGCGTTGGCGGTGTTCGTCGATCAGGTCGGTGAGCGTCTCGGCGTCGAGCAATGGCACGTCACCCGAGACAACAACCACATCGCCGTCGAAATCGGCGAGCGCAGCGATTGCGAGTTCGACGGCGCGACCCGTTCCTGGCACGTCGTCCTGGTCGACGATGACGACACCGTCGGACAATTCGGCGATCGCCCCGGCGACCGCGTCGCGCTCATGGCGAACGACCGCGACCGTGTGAGCGGGGTGAAGAGCGGCAACAGCCGACAACACGTGGCCGATCATCGGGACGCCGGCGATGGGGTGCAGAACCTTTGCGGTTGTCGACTTCATCCGCGTTCCTTCGCCAGCGGCGAGAATCACCACGGCAAGGAGGGCATCGGTCATGAGACCATTCTGGCACTTGAGTTTGTTCACATCCCGCGAAGCGCCGTATCGACCCAAAATTTCGGGCAGAATGGGATTGCCCTTCGGGGCGGTCCGCCTTAGTGTAATGGCAGCACGGCATCCTTTGGAGATGTTCGGTCTAGGTTCGAATCCTGGAGGCGGAGCGAAAGTGTCACTTCAGATTTGTAGTCCGTTCACCTCCCGTTCACCGCAACAGCGTTCACTGAGAGCTGTTGGTAACCTCCAACACTCTCGCTCTGAAAGGAAAATTGTGAAAACAGTTTCGTTCGCTGGATTTGCCGCAACCGCGGCGGTCGCGGCACTAGTACTCACCGGTTGCGGTGGCCAAGATGTCGCAGCCACCAACGTCGTCGCCGACGGCTCGTCCACCGTTGCTCCGCTCTCGGAAGCAGCAGCCACCCTCTTCCGCGACGTTGACGCTGGCGTCAACGTGACCGTTGCCACGTCCGGCACCGGTGGCGGATTCGAAAAGTTCTGTGCCGGTGAAACCGACATCTCGAACGCCTCGCGCCCCATCAAAGACGAAGAAGCCGCGATTTGCGCCGAAGCCGGTATCGAATTCACCGAACTTGTGGTTGCGAACGACGGCCTCGCCGTCGTTGTTCCCGTCGGCAACACCTTTGCTCAGTGCCTCACGGTCGAGCAGCTGAACACCATTTGGGGCCCGGACGCCGAAGGCACAATCACGTCGTGGAAACAGGTCGACTCGTCTTTCCCCGATGTTGAGCTCGCTCTCTTCGGGCCCGGAACGGACTCGGGAACGTTCGACTACTTCACCGACGAAATCAACGGTGAAGAAGGCGCGATCCGCACCGACTACAGCCCCTCGGAAGACGACAACGTTCTCGTCCAGGGCATCTCGGGTGCTGAGGGTGGCCTCGGCTTCTTCGGTCTCTCCTACGTCACGGAAAACGCCGACCTCATTCGCGCGGTTGATGTCGACGGTGGCGCCGGTTGCGTCGGTGCGTCCGAAGCGACGGTTCAGGATGGCTCGTACACACCCCTCGGCCGCCCCCTGTTCATCTACGTGAACAACGCGTCGTACGCCGAGAAGGCACAGGTCAAGTCGTTCGTTGACTTCTACATCGCCAACCAGGCCGAAGTTGCATCGCTCGCAACGTTCATCCCTCTGACCGACGAGCAGGCAACTGTTGCCGTCGATGCGCTCGCCGCAATCGGCTAAGCAGTAACAATCACATGAGCACAACATCAACCCCGGCCCAACAGTCCTTTGCGACTGTCAAGCCGGGGTTGATGTCTCTTCGCACAACCGCTCGACGAGGCGAAAAAATAGTTCTCGGTGTGTTTCGCACCGCCTCCCTTCTCACGGTGTTGATCACCGTCGCAATCCTCATCGCCCTCGCGATCCCGTCGTTCTCGTTCTTCTCGCAGGTTCCCGTCTTCGAATTTCTCTTTGGAACTCGATGGGCACCCCGGTTTGCGGACGCGTCGTTCGGCGTCGTACCCCTCGTGACCGCAACCGCCTGGACCACCGTGATTGCGCTGTCTGTCGCGGTTCCGTTCGGGTTGGGCTCGGCCATCTACCTTTCGGAGTACGCGCACCCGCGCTCGCGTCGAGTGCTGAAGCCAATCCTCGAAGTTCTAGCGGGAATCCCCACCGTCGTCTATGGCTATTTCGCCCTCATTTTTGTCCAGTCCGTCGTGTTCCGCGATTGGCTGAAGCTCCCCACCGAATCGTTCAGTGTTCTCGCCGCGGGCGTGGTCATGGGGGTCATGATTATTCCGACCATCGCCTCCATCAGCGAAGACGCCATGAGCGCAGTCCCGATGGCCATGCGCCAAGGATCAGCAGCACTTGGTGCCAACAAGATGCAGACGACGGTTCGAGTCGTTTTCCCCGCCGCGCTGTCTGGAATCATCGCCGCCGTTGTTCTCGGGGTTTCTCGTGCCGTTGGAGAAACGATGATTGTGGCAATCGCCGCCGGACAGCAAGCTCGCATTGTAGGAAGCCCGCTCGAACAGGGACAGACGATGACCGGGTTCATCGCGAACGCTGCTCTCGGAGACAGCCGAGTCGGGTCCCTCGAATACGACACTCTCTACGCCGTGGGATTGTTGTTGTTTGCCATCACGTTGCTGATGAACTGGATTTCCATCGCGCTTGTTCGTCGATTCCGCGAGGCATACTAGGCCGATGACGTCATTGTCGAATTCCTTAAGGGGACGAGTCCGCGGTGGGGACTCCAGCCCACTGTCAATCATCTTCCTGTTCCTTTTGTGGTTCAGCGTCTTTTTCGCGTTCGTGTTCCTTTTGACGCTCATCGTGACCACGTGGATAGACGGTGCGGAGCGGCTTGACTTGAGGATGTTCACCGAGTTCCCGTCGTCGTCCCCTGAGGATGCGGGCGCTCGACCCGCAATCTTGGGCTCGCTCATGGTGATCTCAGTTACCGCACTGTTTACCCTTCCGTTAGGGATTGCTGCGGGTATCCACTTGGAAGAGTTTGCTAATAGGCGAAACTGGTTCAACCGAGCCGTCGAACTCAACGTGCAGAACCTCGCCGCGGTCCCCTCGATTGTGTACGGACTGTTGACCCTCGGCGCGCTGTCCGTCATGGGCGTGCGCGACAAGAACATCGTTGTCGCCGGTGCAATGGCTCTCAGTTTGCTCATCCTGCCGGTCGTCATCATCGTCACGCGCGAATCCCTCCGTGCCGTCCCACTCGAGATTCGTGAGGGCTCTCTTGCGCTCGGCGCAACACCGCTCCAGACGCTCTTTCGCCAAACCTTGCCGTCTGCAGTTCCTGGAATCGCGACGGGGTCAATCCTTGCGCTGTCACGAGCGCTGGGAGAGGCCGCTCCGCTCCTCATCCTCGGCGCGCTCGTGTTTGTTTCGTTCGACCCGAACGGATTGTTGTCGGGGTACACGACTCTGCCCATCCAGATCTTCAACTGGACTGGTCGACCCCAGGAAGAGTTCCACGTTCTCGCCGCGGCGACGTCCATCGTTCTGCTGGGGTTGCTCCTCGCCATGAATTCCATTGCCATCACCATCCGAAATCGATTCCAGCTACGCTGGTAAGGAAAGACACCATGGCCACGAACAACGACAAAAAGTCGAAGCAGAAGTCCGGCAAAAAGAAACCGTCCGAGACGACGGTTCGTATCGTCGCTGCAGATCACGGCCCGGTCTCCGAAATTGTGGTCCCGGCGCTCGAATGCCACGACGTCGACGTCTTTTACGGTAGTTTCCGAGCCGTCTCGGAGGTCACCATGTCTTTTGGCAGAAACGAAATCACCGCTCTGATTGGTCCGTCGGGATGCGGAAAGTCAACCCTGTTGCGCTCTCTCAACCGCATGAACGACCTCGTCGATGGCGCTCGCGTAACCGGTTCGGTCACCTTCAACGGTGAAAACATCTACGCCCCCGAAGTCGACGCAATCGAAGTGCGACGACGCATCGGCATGGTGTTCCAAAAGCCAAACCCGTTCCCGAAATCGATCTACGACAACGTCGCCTATGGCCCGCGAGTGATTGGCATGAAGACCGCCAGCATGGACGACCTGGTCGAAGAAGCACTCACCCAAGCCGCACTGTGGGACGAAGTGAAAGACAAACTCAAACAGTCCGCATTCGGGCTTTCCGGTGGGCAACAACAGCGACTGTGCATCGCCCGAACAATCGCGGTTAAGCCGGATGTCATCCTGATGGATGAGCCCTGCTCGGCGCTTGACCCCATCGCCACCAAGCGCATCGAAGACCTGATGTTGGAACTGACGAAGGAATACACCATCGTCATCGTCACCCACAACATGCAACAGGCCGCTCGCGTCGCCGACCGCACCGCGTTCTTCACCGCCTTGCCCGACGAAACGACCGGTAACCGGACGGGTGTGCTCGTCGAATTCGACCGCACCTCGGACATCTTCACCAATCCGCAGGACAAGCGGACCGAAGACTACATCTCGGGCCGTTTCGGATAACCCGGGCCGAAACGAGACGCGGCGCTAGCGCCCGAGTTTGTCGGCGACATCCAACCAGCGTGATTCCAACGCATCGAGGTTCGCTGTCGCTGTTCCGAGCTCGGTGCTGATTCTGGCAAGCCCCTCATAGTCACTCTGGTCGTGCGTCGCCATCTGTGTGTGCATCGTGGCAATCGACGCCTTCAGATTGTCGATCTGGCGATTGAGCGATTTGTATTCCTTGTCGAGAGCGTGGCGCTCGGCTCCGCTCAGTTGGGTCGACTTCACTGCCGACTTAGCTGGTGCCGAGGCGATGGGCGTTACGGGTCGCGCGTCCAACCGCAGGTATTCGTCGACGCCGCCGGGAAGGTGCCGCAAGTGCTTGCCGATGACCGCGTACTGCTGGTCAGTCACGCGCTCGAGCAGGTACCGGTCGTGCGAGACAACAATCAGTGTGCCGGGCCACGAGTCCAAGACGTCCTCGAGAGCCGCGAGCATGTCGGTGTCGAGGTCGTTGGTCGGTTCATCCAGAAGCAACACGTTCGGCTCGTCAAGCAGAATGAGCAGAATTTGTAGGCGACGCTTTTGCCCACCCGACAAGTCTTTGACGGGGGTTTGAATGTGCGCGCTGGAAAACCCTAGGCGTTCGAGCAACTGGCCGGGAGTCAACTCGATTCCGCCCGCGTTGTACGTCGTCTTAAACCCGGCGATGACCGCACTCACTCGATCATTCATGTACTGCTCGAGACCCTCGAGGCGCTGATCGAGGCGCCGCAGCTTGACCGTCTTGCCCTGTTTCACGCGGCCGCTTGTCGGTTGCAGCGTTCCGTCAATCAAACCCAACAGGGTCGACTTTCCGGCGCCGTTGCGACCCAAGATTCCGGTCCGCTCACCCGGTGCGATGCGCCACTCGACATCTTCGAGGATGACCTTGTCGCCGAACGCAAATCCCGCGTCGAGCAGGTCAACGACGTCCTTGCCAAGGCGCTGTGTCGCCAACTTCGACAATTCGATGCGATCGCGGGGCGGAGGGATATCCGCAATCAGCGCTGTCGCCGCATCAATACGGAACTTTGGTTTCGTCGTTCGGGCAGGAGCCCCGCGGCGCAACCAGGCGAGTTCCTTGCGCAACAGGTTCTGGCGGCGCTCCTCGCTCGACGCCGATTGGCGCTGCCGCTCGACTCGCTGCAGAATGTACGCCGCATACCCGCCCTCGAACTTGTCGACGACACCGTCGTGGACCTCCCACGTGTCGGTCGAAATTGCGTCGAGGAACCACCGGTCGTGAGTGACCACGACGAGAACGCCGGTCCCGGTCGGCCAGCGACGAATGAGGTGTTCAGCGAGCCAGTTGACCCCCGACACGTCGAGGTGGTTGGTCGGCTCGTCGAGAAGCAGAACGTCCCACTCGCCGACGAGGAGGCGCGCAAGGGCGACTCGACGGCGCTGACCGCCGGACAAATCTCCGATTCGAGAGGCGACATCGACGTCGCCAAGAAGTCCTGCAAGCACATCGCGAATCACGGGGGACGACGCCCACTCGTGCTCGGGACCTTCGCCGACGACGACGGTTCCGACCGTGTCGTCATCGCCGAAGTGGTCGTCCTGCGTCAACATGCCGACCTGGGTCCCGCCGCGGATCGTCACGCGACCGGAATCCGGGATGAGCGAACCACCGATGATCGACATGAGCGTCGACTTGCCGTCGCCGTTGCGGCCGACGACACCGATGCGGTCCCCTGCGTGAACTCCGATTGTGAGGTTGTCCAGCACGACCCGGTTCGGGTACTCGTGGGAAACGCCTTCTAATCCGACCAGGTTCACTTCGTCAGTTTAGACAGGTAAAAACTGTGAGAATGGTGGCGTGACCAAACGCTCGCTCCTCGCATTGACCTTCGGCCTCGCGGCCTTCTGGATCGTCGTCGATCAGGCCACCAAGTTTTGGGCCGAAACGTCTCTCGCGGGTCAACCGCGCATCCCGCTCCTCGGCGATTGGTTCGGCCTTGTCCTCGTTTACAACCCCGGTGCGGCTTTCGGAATCGGTTCGGGGTTCGTGTGGATTCTCACAGTGATTGCCGGGGTCGCCGCTATCGGGCTTGCGGTTCTGGCATTCCGCGTCAACACGCCGCTGTGGGCAATCGTGATCGGCTCGATGCTCGGCGGAGCCGTCTCGCACTTCTTCGACCGTCTGTTGCGGGGCGAAGAACTGGGTAGCGGCAAGATCGTCGACTTCCTCGCCTACGGCGACCTTTTCGTCGGGAACGTTGCCGACATCGCGCTGGTCGGTGCGGCCATCGGATCCGTGTTGCTGAGTTTCCTCGGAGTGCCGTTCAGTTCACCCGAGCGCCCACAGTCGGTGCCGACACAGAAATAGCGTTTCGGCCGTCCGCTGTCAGCGAGGCTGCGAGGCGGGCCGCCGAAACCTCGTCGGCGGCAAGTAGCGCAACAGTCGGGCCGCTGCCGGACACGATTCCCGCCAGAGCGCCGTGCGTCTCGCCGAACTCGAGGGTTTCGCCCAAATTCGGCATGAGTTGCAGCGCCGCCGCCTGTAAATCGTTCCGCAGGTATTCGCCGAGGGCCATCGCGTCACCCGACCGCAACGCCTGCAACAGGTTGGGGTCGATTGCGGGGTCGACCGCGACCGTTTCAATTTCAATCGAATGTTCCGCGCGATGGCGGTCGAGTTGACGGAAAACATCGGGTGTCGATAACCCCACCTCGTTCAACACGAGCACCCAGTGGAATGTTGCCTTCGCCAAGACCGGTGACAGCACATCGCCGCGCCCAACTCCGAGGGCGGTTCCGCCGTGCAGGGCGAACGGGACGTCAGCACCGAGGGTCGCTGCGATTTCGGCAAGCCTGGGCATCCCCAGATTGGTGCCCCACAGTGCATCGACGGCAACCAGTGTTGCCGCCGCGTCCGCCGAACCGCCGCCCATTCCACCGGCGATGGGGACGCGTTTGATTACCTGAATGTCGGCTCCGCCGGTGTATCCGGATTCGGCGGCAACCGCCCTCGCGGCGCGGAGCACTAGGTTCGACTCGTCGACGGTGAGGGCACTGGTGTCGATCGGGCCAGTGAAGCTCACCGAGATTGATTCCGATTCCGACGCGGTTACCTCTTCGACCAGGCTGACCGCTTGAAAAATTGTGGCGACATCGTGATATCCGTCATCACGCACCGGCCCGACTCGAAGACACACGTTAATCTTCCCCGGGGCAGTCGCTGTGACCGAACGCGTAACCATATCTTCGAGCCTAAACCCGCTCCGCCACCTGTTTTTTCACACAATCCACAGTTCCCCTCCCGTTTTTTCACACACATCACCCTGGGGTACCTGTTTTGCCCCGAAACACGTGATTTGTGTGAAAAAACGGGAGGGGAGATTAGGAGGGGACGGAGGCGAGCGCGACAAACTGGGCGAGAGTGAGCTGCTCGCCGCGCGCGCCGGAGTCGATGCCGGCGGCCTCGCACAGGGCGGCCGCGGCGGTCGTTGACCCTGTAATCGCGGAGAGCGCCTGCCGGAGGGTTTTGCGGCGCTGTCCAAAGGCGGCGTCGGCGAGGGCGAAGGTCCGGCGCCGCAGCGCTTCGTCGCCAGGGGTGTCGCGGGCGGTCATCCCGACGAGGACGGAGTCGACGTTGGGCTCGGGCCAGAACACGCGGCGGGAGACGGTGCCCTCGACGTTCCAGTCGCCCCACCAGGCGGCCTTGACGCTCGGGACGCCGTAGACCTTTGACCCTGGATCGGCGGCGATGCGGTGCCCGACCTCGGCCTGCACCATGACGAGTACGCGGCGGATGGTGGGGAACGTCTCGAGCAGGTGAATCAGGACGGGGACCGACACGTTGTACGGCAGGTTGGCGACAATCGCGGTCGGCGCCACAGGCAACTCGGTGACGGCGAGTGCATCGCCCAGAAGGACCGTGAGCACGCCCTCGTCAACTCCGTGTGTCGCACACGTGGCCGGCAGTTCCGCGGCCAGCCTCGAGTCGATTTCGATCGCCGTCACGGGGTGACCCTGTTCCAACAATCCGAGGGTGAGCGACCCGAGTCCGGGCCCGACCTCGACCACGGCTTCGCCGGGTTGTAGTTTCGCCGCGGTCACAATTTTTCGCACCGTGTTGGCGTCGTGCACGAAGTTCTGTCCCCATTTTTTCGTCGGCGACACGTCGAGGCGTTCGGCGAGCGCTCGAATCTCGGCCGCACCCAGCAGCGTCACCACGCGCCGTACACCCGTTCCGTGTTGCGCGCGATGTCCGCCGACAGTTCGTCGACCTCAACGCCCAGATGTCCCGCCATGAACCGGAGTGTCAGCGGGATGAGGTACGGCGCGTTCGGGCGGCCGCGAAACGGCGTGGGCGTGAGGAACGGCGCGTCCGTTTCGACCAACACGAGTTCGCGCGGGGCAACGCCGAGCGCCGCGCGGATCCCCTTGGCATTCCCGAACGTCACGGTCCCGGCAAAGGACATGTACCAGCCATGCTCGGCGCAGATACCTGCCAGTTCCTCGTCCCCCGAAAAACAGTGGAACACGGTTCGGTCCGGCGCACCGACTCGTAACAGGGTGTCGACCACGGCGCCGTGCGCATCACGGTCGTGTATCTGCATCGCGATGCCGTTCGCTTTGGCGATGTCGATGTGGGCTTCGAACGAGCGCAATTGCGGTTCCCGTCCCGGTTCGTCGGTTCGAAAAAAGTCCAGGCCCGTCTCGCCCACCGCTCGAACCCGCTCACGGCTAGCGAGTTCGGCTATACCCGCAATATGTTCGTCGAGCACGCCCCGCTCGGCCAGTCGCGGCGCTTCGTTCGGGTGGATTGCGACAGCAGCGAGCACTCGTGCGTCACGGTCGGCCAGGTCGGCGCTCCAGCGCGATGTTTCCAGGTCGGTTCCGACCTGCACAACGCCCTTGATTCCTGCCGCAACAGCGCGGTCGAGGCTCTCCTCGGGCGAGAGCGGGTTGTCCCCGTCCGCGATCTCGAGGTGGGTGTGGTTGTCGTACACGGCGACCGTCAGAGGTTCGGGCAGAGGCGGAAACTCGAGGTCTCGTGTGAGGTCTCCGTCCGTCTCTTTTCGCGCGCGCAACGGTTCCGACACGGGCTACTCCTCGATGCGGGGAAACAGCGAATCGAGCGCCGACACACGAATGCCCGCCGGCGCGATGCCCCACTGGCCCGCGCGGGACAG